>JANRLH010000054.1:0-30230 GCA_033762795.1 Pseudanabaenaceae cyanobacterium bins.68 | reverse complement strand
GCGTTATAGGAGTCAGCGATCGTGCCCACTTCATCCGCAGTTACATCTGCCCGCACGGTCAAGTCGCCTCTACTCACAGGGTCTACTTGAATCAGCAGTTCTAGCGCTCGCCGTTGGAGTAATTCTTTTTCTTGGCGTTGCTGATCGGCTCTGGCATCCGCCTCTGATCTAGCTTCTTGACGGGCAGTTTCTAGACGCTCTACAAATTGGGTCTGTTCGATCGCTGTACCAGTTTGACTAGACAACTGGGATAAAAAGCTCACTTCTGAAGCTTGCCAGCGATGTAATTCTTGACAGTGGTGTGCCACCAGGAGCCCAAATAGCTCTTGCCCTTGCACAATGGGCGTCACCAGGTTAGATTTTACTTGCAGGCGGTGGAGCAGTGCCACGTGATCGGGATGGTAACCCCGCTCTGCCACATCATTGGTCGGCACAATTCGACCTCTTTTGTAAGCTTCTATGGTCTCCGCTGGAATGCAAGGATCACCCATTAAATCTTCTACTGCCCTGGGTAAACCTGGCAACACTGCCTCATGGGAAATATAGCCACTAAAGTCGGGCTTGAATCGATAGATCACCACTCGATCGCACTGCAAGGCTGCCTGGGCTTCGTTCACAATGGTGTTGCAGATCAAGTCTAAATCCAAGGTTTCTCTGATCTTGATTGCGATCGCTGCCAACAAGCTAGCTCGCTCAGTTTCTTGTTTTTGTACTTCTAGTAAGTTCTCAATTTGACCCGCCATCAGGTTGATGTTTGTACCTAGTTGAGCCAGTTCATCCGCGCCCTCTACTTCTAGTCGGGTATCTAGATCCCCTTGACCAATTTTGACCACGGCTTCGGCAGCAGCAGCGATTGGCTTAGTCGCTCGATTGGCAATCAAGGCGGCAAAGATCCCTGTGACCACAGCGGCGATCGCTGCTCCAATGGTAAAGTTGCGTACCAGTTCAGCTTGAGCGGCAAAAGCAATCTCGCCCTCAATTTCTAGGATTAAGCCCCAGCCCAATTCATTCATTTTGCCCAACTTTTGAATGGGAGCATAGGTAAATAGCTGCCGAGCGCCGGCATCATCGCCGCCTCCGCCCTCCACTTCTACCTTGGCAGCAATTTGGCGCCCCTGAATTTTTGCGGCTAGTTGGGGAAATAGCTCCTCGGCCGTTTTACCCACTTGATCTTCTTCCGAGGCAATATAAAGCTGATTTTTGTTATCAGAAACATGGTACTCAACTCCCGCACCCACGAAGTCCTTGATTCGATCTTCCAAATACAGCACGGGCATCCGACTCCGCACTACTGCTACAATTTTGCCCGTATTCGCATCTCTAATCGGAGCCGAGAAGAAAATACTGTTGAGCTTGGTAACCTTGGATACCTGGGGCTGACTGACAAATACCTGTCCTTTTTTGGCTACCTGAAAATAGTCGCGGAAGGCAATATTACCAGGAGCATCAGGGGTTTGAGTAGACTGTAAGATCACGTTGCCATTTAGATCGGCGATGGCAATACTGTCGTAAACGCCGTAAAAATTCACATATTCCTGGAGAATTTCTGCCCGTTGACTGGCGGGCACTACTGCTTGCACTTTGGGATCGGTCAAAATCGATAAACTAGCGATCGCTTGAATATCACCAAACCGCTCTTGCACAAACTGACTAACCGTACCTGCTAAGGCGACAGTCTGGTTGGTTTGGCTTTCCACAATCGTGCCTGTAATCGAAATATCAGCGAAATAAGACTCTACTAAGCTGACCCCAACTACTGGCAGAGTACCGATCGCAATCCCCAGTAAGGTAGCTTTTGTTCTCAAAGACTGTCTTTGCCACCAGTTAAACTTAGACTTAGGCTGAGGTTGAGATGCCTGAGGCGGAGTAGGTTCTCGCTCTAGTAGTTCTGCTTTTACGGTCTCCAGGGGCTGCTCAGGCAGGTCTAGCACACCATTATTGATTGGCTTGAGTTCGCCGCCCTGTAATTTATTGTTCAACATCATCTTAATCCCCAATTTAATCTCCAATAACTGTGCAAATATGCGTAAATCAACTAGGCAAATCAACTAGGCAAATTAATTAAGCGATCGCTGCCCCCAATAGCCGACCGTTGAGCACCAAGTAGGTTTGACCGGCACCTGAAAGCCAATAACCACTCAAAAACTTGGATAACTCTGAACTTGCCAGAGTAGGGGGAGTAGGCAATATCTGTTCCCTTGCCACCCTGATCATTTGACCAATTTTTTTCACCGTCAGTCCTACTACTAGATCATCAACTTGCAATAAAATCACTGGACAACTCATCTGCCCATAGCCCTGACGATAGAGCGGTTCAAACCCCAGTTTGGCAGCTAGATCAATCAACCAGACTACCTCTCCCCGCCAATTACACACTCCCATCACAAAGTTGGGCGTATCAGGAATAGGTGTGATCTGGGCATAGGGCAAGGTTAAAACCTCCACTAGATCTAGGGTAGGCAACATCAAGCCGTAGTTGTCCTGGGTGTGATCTAGCTTAAAATCTAAATACTGGTCTGGCTCTTCGGCTGGGTTCTGCTCCAACCTGAGACCATTGGCATGGGTGACAGCCGCCATTAGCCTAGCCCTTGATTAGGAGTTTGACCGTACGCACCAATTCTTCTGGATCAACTGGTTTGGTGAGATAGGCTGAGGCGCCCTGCTTCATACCCCAAAATTTATCCATTTCGCCGCTCTTGGTCGAACACATCACTACCGGAATGTCTTTGGTGCTGGGATTGTCTTTAAGCTCACGGCAAAACTCAAAGCCGCTTTCCCCTGGCAAAACCACATCTAGGACAATTAGATCAGCCTTTTGCTGACTGAGCTTGACTCTGGCATCATCGCTGCTATTTGCTAGCAAAGTAGCTATGCCTGCATTCCGTAAAGTGCCAGTAATAATTTCTGCTTGGGTTAAGGTATCTTCGACTACTAAAACTGTCGCCATATTGCTCTCTCAGGTTGTTGCATCACTAGTTAACTTGAATTTTTAGCTCTTAGAGCTATGTCACTTTGACCAGATATTTGTCTACCATCTGTAAAACCTTGCTGGTTTCTGGCGGTTTACTTAAAAAATCAGTAGAGCCTGCTATCTTCGCACGCACGCGGTCAATCATGCCATCTCGACCAGTCAAGATAATGATTGGCACATCCTGAAAAGTAGCAGATTTACGCAAAAATGTACAAAGTTCGTAACCATTGGTATTGGGCATCACCAGATCTAAAAAAATCAAGTCGGGTTTGCGCTGGAGCAGAGTACTAACTCCTTGCAATGGATCGAGAATGGTGATCACCTCGTAGCCCGCCCTGGACAGGATGGCGCTCATTTCTTGGCCGATCTGGGGGCTATCATCAATGCAGGCAATTAGCTTCTTGTTGGGTTGCTCTGTTGATTTACCCAGAGCTTGCAGGGGGGAAGCTAGATCGGGGATTTCGCCAAACTCGACGATGCCATCTACTACCAAGGGCAGCAGCGATCGCATCACTGCCACCATGGAGCGCTTCATCCTGAGCGATAAATCCCACAGGGTGTTGTTGCCATTGAGCAACTTAGTCAACATTTGGTGAGCATCAGCCGATAGAGCTTCAGCCTGCACCATTTGCTGTAAGCGTTCGGGGTTAGTGATCGTAGGAGATAGCTCAAAGGAAAATCCCTGGATCATGTTCTGCACATGACCTAGACCGGCATCTTGCCACTTTTGCTTCACTTGGATCACACTTTGAAAAGTGGAGTCCAAAGAAAGTACCATCACTGGCTGGAAGGAAACCATCTCGGCGGGCATCCACTCTAACTTGGCTTTTTTCTGCTCAATTAAGGCATAAAACACTTCTTGGGTGCTGGCTTGAATAATTGCTTTCGCCTGCTCTAGGGTGAGCTTAGTTTTACTGAGGGCGTGACCCACTAGCTGCATTTCCCAGGGTTCACGAATGGTAAGAGCGCCGCCATTCATGCTTTGCATCACTTCAGGTAGAGCTAGGTTGGGGGCGTGCTGCTTGAGGGCGCGATACCAACGCCTCACGCGATGGCTGCCGCCTGTGGCATATACTAGCCGTCCTAGGTAAAAGTAGAGCTTCCACACCGGCGCCCCAGAACGATCAGGAGTGATTACTAATTCACCTGTACTTCCTTCAAGTAAGCTCTTGACTGCCTGTAAGTCTTGAACAATTTTCGGGTTGATAATGACAGTAGTTTCTGCTTCCACTGGGTTTGTGCGCTCTGAAACATGGGTTAATTTATTCACATAATAGGCTATGGTGGCGGTATCTACCAAGTGGTTGACTGATAAAAATCAAGAACTAGGCACTTGCTTTTCTGATTTTTATACTAGTTTGAGTTGGGTTTTAGGTAGGTATTGTTAGGCTTTTATAAAAGTGCCTAGAAAGAGGTAATGAGCATGAATGAAGAGTTGTTAAATCTTTTGCAAGCGGTGGCGGATCAGAAGATCAGCGCTGAGGTGGCACTCCGCAAGCTGAAACATTTTGATTTTGAACCCTTGGGCGAGTTTGCCAAGCTTGATCACCATCGATCGCTGCGGACTGGTTTTCCAGAGGTGGTGTTTGGTCAAGGTAAGACGGCTGAGCAGATGCTAGAGATTATGCGATCGCTCCAAGCTAGAACTTCCCAAAATTTTCCTGTGGTGATTGCTACTAGGGTTTCACCCCAGGTCTATGCTCAGATTAAACCCCAACTGCCAGGCTTAAATTATGTGTTTGGTTCTCAGTTGTGCTATCTGGGTGAGCCGCGATCGCAGCCTGGTACAGTAACTTTGATTGCCGCAGGTACTGCTGATCTACCTGTTGCCGAAGAAGCGGCGATTACGGCTGAGCTATGTGGTTTTCAGGTGAAGCGACTCTGGGATGTGGGGGTGGCTGGCATCCATCGCCTGATGGCTCACAAGTATTTAATTCAAGATGCTGAAGTGATTATTGCGATCGCGGGCATGGAAGGAGCTTTGCCCAGTGTGGTAGGGGGCTTGGCTGATTGCCCAGTGATTGCCGTTCCCACCAGTGTGGGCTATGGCGCCAGTTTTCAGGGGTTAGCGCCTCTGTTGGGGATGTTAAATTCCTGTGCGGCGGGAATTGGCGTAGTCAATATTGACAATGGTTTTGGTGCGGCGATCTTGGCTGCCCAGATCCTGCGCTTGGCCCATAAAAAAAGTAGCTGACTTAACCAGAACAGGTGATAATGGATTGCTGCTGCAATCAAAACTTTTTATGCCCCGCCCTGTTCCTAAATTGGCAATCAACTTGACCGATGGCTCAGTAGCGATCGCCTTTGCCAGAGAAGCAGCCCTGAGGTTGCAACAGGAACTCACTCAACTTAGTCAGACTCTTAGCCAAAACTCTGGTCAAAATTCTGGTCAGAATCGCGCTAAAAATTCCCTGCCCTCCTTGGAGTACCAGCATACAGGCGAGGTGTTTTTAGAAATTTTTTGCAACCCGAATATTTGGGCGAATGCTTTTAGTGCCAAGGTGTTGTTGACCTTAAGGGATCAGCAAATTCGCTTGACCACTGAGGTAGAACTGAGTCGCCTGCTCGAAGATCTAGCCCAGTATCTAGAAGTGGCAGAATAGAACAAGACTTACACCGTCTGGCTTTGGAAGTGTTGGGAAAAGAGAGTTTGAGGGCGTAGTCCCACCTAGAGCCAGGGTTTTAAATCACCTTCCCATAAATTCTATAGAATAAATACTGTGGCAAAAATTATGGCTTTCTTTCGTGAATATATTGCTCCATTGTTGATTGTGCTGGTTTTTGTGTTTGCCTTGGTGGTGATGTCTTCGCGGGCATTTTTGCCCAATGACTTAGCTGTGCCTGCTCCAGTTGCGCTGTTGATGGGGAGCTAGGGGTGAGCGATTGGCGACAGCACCTGCTTTCCCTGAAGGATTTTAGCCTCACCGACTACGCCCTGGTGCTTCAGACTGCTTTAAGTTTTCAAGAAGTGCTATCTCGCCGCACCAAAAAAGTGCCCACCTTACAGGGAAAGTTGGTAGCCAACTTGTTTTTTGAACCCTCCACCCGTACCCGTAATAGCTTTGAATTGGCGGCTAAGCGTCTATCGGCAGATATTCTCAATTTTGCACCTGGAACTTCTGCCCTCACTAAAGGTGAATCGATTCTGGATACAGCCCGCACTTTCCTGGCGATGGGTACTGATATTATGGTGATCCGCCACCAGGGTTCGGGGGTACCTGCTCTGATTGCCGCAGATATGGATCGCTTGAGTGGCAAGGTCTCGATTTTGAATGCTGGGGATGGCAGACACCAACACCCTAGCCAAGCACTACTGGATCTATTTACCATTTGCAGTTATTTGAATCCAGCTAATCCCCAGCCCCAAGAACTCAAAGGCAAAAAAATTGCGATCATTGGCGATATATTGCATTCCCGCGTGGCCCGTTCTAACCTCTACGCCCTGATTACCTGTGGGGCAGAAGTCCATTTAGCCGCGCCGCCCACCCTGTTGCCCGCAGATTTTGCTCAGTTTTCCACCTTGCTGCCGCCCCAGGTGCATTATCATCTCGCCCCTGCCCTGGAAGATGCAGATTTTGTCATGACCCTGAGATTGCAATCGGAGCGCATGACTGAAGCTTTGCTACCTAGCCTGCGGGAGTATCATCAAGAATTTGGCATTACCCGCGATCGCTTGCGTAAATGTACATCTAGAGTCCAAGTTTTACATCCAGGCCCAGTCAATCGTGGAGTCGAGATCAGCTCAGATCTAATGGATGATCCCCGTCTTAGCTTGATTGATAAACAGGTAACCAATGGGGTAGCGGTGCGGATGGCGCTGTTATACCTCCTAAGCTCAACCTCAGAGGGGATTATCTAAAGTATGGCTGAATATTACGCTACTGTAGCTAGGGGGTTAGAAGCGATCGCGGCGCAAGAACTAACCGAGTTAGGCGCTAGCCAAGTTGAACCAGGTTTTTGTGGAGTAGCTTTTAGGGGCGATCGCGAACTGCTCTATAAAGTCAACCTTTGGGCGCGGCTACCCTTTCGCATTCTCTGGCAACTAGCTAATTTTAGGTGTGCTGATGCCGAAGACCTATACCAGGAGGTCAAAGCTATCCCTTGGCAACAATACCTCACCCCCGCCCAAACCCTAGCAGTGGATGTATCTGGCAAAAGTGACAGCCTCAACCACAGCCATTTCAGCGCTCTTCAGGTCAAGAATGCCATTGTTGATCAACAGCAGCAACAGTTTGGCGATCGCTCTAGTGTGGATACTCAAGATCCAGATCTAAAAATCAATTTACATATTGGCAAAGACCATTGCGTACTCAGCCTAGATAGTTCGGGTCAGAGTTTGCATCGCCGTGGTTATCGCCCCGCCATGGGTGCTGCCCCCCTCAAAGAATCCCTAGCTGCTGCCCTGATCAAGCTATCGGGTTGGCAACCCCACCAAGCCTTTTATGATCCGCTCTGTGGTTCTGGCACCTTGCCCCTGGAAGCCAGTTTGATTGCTCTGCGGGTGGCACCTGGTCTATTTCGTCCTCGCTTTGGGTTTGAAACTTGGCGAGATTTTGATTTAGAACTTTTAGATCGGTTGATTTTAGCAGCGGAACAAGCCCAACTTCAGCAACTGCCCGCACCGATTTGGGGCACTGACCATAACCCGCAGATTATTCAACAGGCGATCGCTAACAGCAAACAATCAGGCGTAGATGCTCAGGTCTATCTGGGTTTGTTGGATCTAGCCGAAGCCACACCCCCTGCCCCTACTGGTATACTAATCTGCAATCCGCCCTATGGGGAAAGGCTGGGCAAAAACCAAGATTTGGCAGATTTCTATAAACTGCTCGGGGATGTCTTAAAACAGCGATTTAAGGGCTGGACTGCCTATGTTCTCAGTGGCAACAAGGAACTCGCTCTAGCGATCGGGCTTAAATCTAGCCAGAGAATCCCGATCTACAATGGCACCCTGTCCTGCCAATTGATGCGCTATGAACTGTACTAAAATAGAAAAGTCCTAGCTAGCACTACCCCCATGTCTCTTTTTGGTTTTGGCAAGAAAAACACGATGCCCTCCCCTGAAACTGCCCTGCCCGGTCGCACCACTGCCATGACCGTTCCGCCGCGTCACCATGTGAATGGTAATCCGATCCAGCCCCCCTTTGGCAGGGATGATCTAGAAAACGCTATGTTTGGCATGGGCTGTTTTTGGGGTGCAGAGCGCAAGTTCTGGCAGAAGTCAGGGGTATTTAGCACCGCAGTAGGCTATGCTGCTGGCTACACTCCCAACCCCACCTATGAAGAAGTCTGCTCTGGCATGACGGGTCACAATGAAGTGGTGTTAGTGGTATTTGATCCGAAGTTAGTAAGCTACAGTGACCTACTCAAGGTGTTTTGGGAAAATCACAACCCTACCCAGGGTATGCGCCAGGGCAATGATAGTGGTACTCAATATCGTTCTGGTATTTATACTTATTCTGATCAACAACTCCAACTAGCTGACCTTTCCCGTGATGCCTATCAAGCCGAACTAACTAAGGCGGGGTACGGTAAGATCACCACTGAAATCATGGCGGCGCCAACTTTCTACTATGCGGAAGGCTACCATCAGCAATACCTGTCTAAAAATCCCAATGGCTACTGCGGTTTAGGTGGTTGTAATGTTGGCTTGCCCGACTTGACCACCCAGGTATAATTCTTAGAAATTATTCGACTACCCCTGAGCAAAGCCATGACTCTAGCCGAACTTGAATCGACTGCTCATCCCCTTGCCCTCTATCGCAATCACTTAGAATTTAACGGCTACAAAGTTGAAGAGACAGATGAGAGAATCTTTTGTCGCCACTCCCGTAAATCTAACCTGATTTTGCGCGATTTACCTAATCGGGGCGTTTTAGTTACGACCATATATGCCCTAAAGCCTGAGGTCGATCGTCTAGACTTGCTGGAATATGTTAACCACATGAATTCAGAGTTTTTCTTTTTGAAAGGCTATGCTGCCGATGTCAGCGGTCTTAGCTTAGTGCTAGAAACTTTCTATGAGGGGGAATATAATCGCCAAAATTTTAATCTGTTGCTAGAAAATATTGAGATAGATATTTTGCGATTGTTTGATAATCAATCTACTGAACAATTTTTAAGTTAAGTCAAGCCTTACCCAGGCCCAATAATTGAAATGGCAGGGCTGTAGAGGTATTTTTCGGCAACTCGTTGCACGTCAGCGATCGCCACCTGAGAAATCAGCTCGGCATACTTCCAGTCAAACTCCACGCCCAAGCCCAGAGTTTCATACCAACCGTAGATCTGAGCAATTTGGGCATTGGTCTGCTTGCTTAAGGCGTATTGACCGAGAAGCTTACTTTTTGCGATCTTTAGCTCATGGCTAGTTAAACACTCGGTCGCCAAGCGTTCAGTCTCCGCCTGTAAGCTAGCTAAGGCAAGTTCTGCCTGATGGGGAGAAGTACCCATATAGCTGACTAATTCAGAGCCGCAAATTCGGGTGGGATAAAAGGCAGAAACCTCGTAGGCTAGCCCTTGTTTTTCCCGCAGTTCTACAAATAATCGGCTAGAAACTCCATTGCCTAAGTAGCTGGCAATCAGCTTTAGCACAGCATAGTCGGGGGAGATTACGCTGGGCGCGCCATAGCCCAAAATTAGTAAGGTCTGTTGGCTCTCCTGCACGGTAGTAATTTTCTCTGGTCGCAGTTGGGGCAAGGGCAAACTTGGTGATGGGGGTTGCACCTGAGCCTGCCAGTCACCAAAATACTGCTCTACTAGAGCGATCGCTTGGGCTGACCCAATTTTACCCGCAATACTGACCACCAAATGCTGAGGGCTAAAATATTGCTGGTGAAAATCCTCTAATTGGGTTCGACTCAGACTAGTAATTGTTTCAGCCGTACCAAGGCTAGGCAGACCGTAGGGATGGTCGCCGTAGATCAGTTGTTGCAAAATGGCAAAGGCAAGGTTGAATGGTCGTTCCTGCTGCGCCCTCATCCCTTGGAGCGTGAGACGCCGCTCCAGTTCTAGTTCGGTAGCAGCCAGGCTAGGAGACCTCAAGATCTCGGCGCTTAGCGCCAAAACCTGCTCAAAATCTTCGCCTATGGTTTTAAATCCCAAACCAAAGTAGTCGGGGTTAGCTTCTGTGCCCATTGATGCCCCCAAGGATTCAATCTGAGTAGCGATCGCTTGGGAATCAAGTCTAGTCGTACCTCTAGTGAGCAGCCGCATTAGTAATTGGCCAATCCCAGCATTAGCGGCAGTTTCTAACTTTGTCCCACCAGCTATAAAACAACGAGTAGCCACTATATCAGCTACTGGATTTTCTACCACTAGGACAGTAATACCATTGGCAAGCTTAACAGTGTGAACAGGAGTCAAGATAGAATTGAGTAATTGGGAATTTAACAAAGAACACAGCACAGAAATTTTCAAAACCCTGGGTGAGCATGTGTCCTCAGACGTTTTTTGTCACCGATTGGCTTGTAAGCTGCAATAATAGCTAAATCGGCAGCAAACAGGTAATAGTGTAGCGATCGCTGGGCAAGTACTTTTGCGTTAATGCTTGCAAGCGCTGCGGAGTAGCCCCCGCCAAGAGATCACAATAATGCTCAAACCAGTTCTCAGCTAGATCACAGCCCAGGGCAGCATAGTAGCCCAAAACTGAAGCGAGGGCTTGAGGCGACTCAGTCATAAAAGCAAACTGATTGGTCATAGCTTTGCGAGCATGGGCAATTTCTTGGCAACTGATCAAGGTCTGATTGAGTAGCTCAATCTCCTGTTGAATTTGATGTTCTACTGGTTCTAAAAAATGTGCATCTAACAACGCACTCACAGTAAACAAGCCAGGAGAGCGCTGAGCGGTAAAATCACTGCCAATGTCTAGCACCCAGCCTTTTTGCTCTCGTAGCGATCGCACCAATCGCGAACATCTTCCCCCTGCCAAAATCATTGCCAGCATCTCTAGCTCTACCACCTCTGCCAGTTCAGATATATTGCACCCCAGCCAAGCCATCGTCAACCTTGCCTGCTCTACCCCGTATAATTGCCGCACCTGTACGGCTGGGATTTGACTCAATGGCACTGGAGTAAATTCACAGGCGGCTGCCTGGTTTGACCTGTATTTTCCACTAAAAGCTTCTTCTACCCGCGTAATCGCTTCTTCAAGTTCAACATTACCTACCACCACCACAGTCATCAACTCTGGGCGATAAAAACCCTGGTGATATTGCCGCAGGTCAGCCGCAGTCAAATTGCGGAGGCTAGACTCATAGCCTAAAACTGGGCGACCGTAAGGATGGTCACCATAGGCAGTCGCCATTAAATTGTGATAAGCAATCCAATCTGGATCATCTAGCGCCTGGAACATTTCCTCAATTACTACACCTCGCTCTCGTTCAAACTCCTGATCAGGAATATTTGCAGCCAACAATAGCTCAGCTAGACATTTCAAAGGCAAAGCAAACTGATCCGAGGCAGTAGTGAAGCCGAAATGGGCATAGTCATGGCTAGTGGCAGCATTAGAGCTACCACCAAAATCCTCAATCAGGGCATCAAACTCCCCAGGTAAAATCTGATCTGTACCTTTGAAGATCATATGCTCCAAAAAATGAGCTACCCCAGCCCGCTCCGCAGGCTCACAGGCGGCACCTGCTGAGACCCATACATCCACTGCAACTACTGCGGTAGTAAAAATGGGTTGGTGAATCAAGGTTACGCCACATTTAGCGATTGTCCGCGTGCTGGGGATGTAGGTGCAAGTCACAGCTATTGCCTATGTTGAAGTTCTTAACCAGATCTTTACCATAGGGATTAGTGGCTAATTGTATTGATCAACACACTTCCAACACGGCAGAGGGGTTTCCAGGATTCTGCCTATCTTCTCGCAGAACAGGAGCGCAGAGAAAAGCCAATTTGGGTTTTTGACTCTTTCTTAAAGCTTGACTCAGGGGCGAATTTGCCTCCGGTCTTGTCCTGGCTTTTTCTGTGATTTCTTCTCTGATTTTTTGTCTGAAGCTTCCTCACAAAAAATTTTCTGGGCTATTTTTTAAGGGATTTTTCCCAAAGGTTTTCCTCTGAGGTTCTCTTAGAGTTTTCTTTTAGAGTTTCTCTAGGATTTTCGCTCAGATCTTTCGCTTAGAGAGTTTGTCTAGATCTTTCACTCAGGTTTTTGCCCAGAAATCAATTTAGAGATTTTGCTAGAGCTACATTTAGAGTTCTAAAAGCTTCATGGCTATGGTGTAGCAGCCAATTTTGTCTGGCACCCGATCCCAACGATTCTCAATCTTGCCCTTGGACAGGCTCTTGGTCACTCGGTCTTTCGCCAACTTGTATTGATCTGGTCGCAACTGATCGCCATAGAGAACTTCCACCAAGGTATCTGCACTGACAACACTACCTTTACGCTCTTCAAGCGCCAATTGTAGAGCGTCTAGCATAGTACTGTCTTGATAGGGTTTTACCAGCTTGAGTACACCCCGTTTGCGCGGGGTTTCTCCTTCTACCTTGGGCTGTCTGCCTCTCTTCACTGGCTTGATTTCTCCTTCGATTTTGACCTTGGGTCTTCTACCTCTGGGTCTAGGTAGATCGGGAGCCAGTTCACTGGCAGCCACAGCATCGAATCCATTGTCCTTAACCTCGCTTGCCAAGCTACTAGCCAAGATTCCCACTGTTTCAGATTGAATTGGGGCTACTGCCTGACTCTGAAACTGGGGCAGGCTCAAAGTGAGGGAACTAGAAGTTCCTAAAACTTTTTCCAGGTTGGTGATATGTTCTAGCTTAGTACGAGCATCGGCAGCTAGACGAGAAAACTCACTGTGTAGGGCTAGATAGACATCCTTGAGTGCAGTGAGAGAAGTCTGGTTGACAGGAGGCAATGGTGTGCCTTGGCTGGTATTTTCTGATTTGGGCAAGGGTTGCACTGGGGTTTTAGGCTTTCTGCCGCCTCTTCCCTTAGTAGGAACGCTAGTAGGAACGCTAGCGGGATTCAGACGGTTGGATGTTCTTGGCATATTCTCAATCCGAAATTAATTGTAGGTTTTAAAATTTCTGATCTGAGCTAGGGACTTCAGTGTTGATCGCAGTTGATCGCACAAAAATCATAGCTACAGATTACAGTGGCAGTAAATCACCACGCGAATTAGATTATCGGTGCTTAATTTCTACTAAGTTTTTAGTATAGGAGTTTTCTTTCCCAATGTATAGAACTAAATTGAGAATTTTGGAATAAATTTGCGAATATTCTTTCATTTTGATATTTGCCTGTTGATTTTAGATTTAGGCTCAAGTTAAACCTAAGCAGAACTTATACCAATTCTCCAAATCTTCACTACAAAGGAGTTATGGGGCTTTGCCCGATTCCAATTAATAGCGATTTTACCTACAGGACTTAGACAGGATTTTTTGCCCTCGCCTCCAAACTCTCTTTGGGAAAGGGCAAGGGCAGAAAACCGTGGCGGGGCTGTGCCCTGGGATCCTTTTTAAATTCAGGACTTACGCAGTCTGATTTAGGAAGTGTTAGAAAAAGGGAGTTTGAGGATGGAGCCCCACACCCCAATTAAATCTGAGGTTATCAGTCACGTTTGCGTAAGTCCTAAAATTTTAGGTTTCGTGATTTATGTTTTTGCTCAGGATTATCTCTTGGGCTTTCTGGGCTTGGGTGGCTTTTGCTCTGCGCCGATCGCTTGCTCATAGATCCGTTGATTGGCCTTAGCTGATTTAAATAGGTCAACTATTGGATGTGGATAGTCTACTCCTAGGGTGATGCCAAATTTTTGCTGCTCTGAGATGGAAAGTTGATTGGGTTGATGCACGTGATGGGGAGGTAGATTTTGCAAAACAGGTAGCCAGTGCTTGACGTATTCGCCGCTTGGGTCGTAGTCAGTAGATTGCTTTAGAATGTTAAAGAAGCGAAAACCGCGAGCATCATTGCCAACTCCAGCGGTGTAGTTCCAGTTTCCCCAGTTGCTGCACACGTCATAGTCGATTAGACAAGATTCAAACCATTCGGCACCCATGCGCCAGTCGATTCCCAGGTTTTTGGTGAGAAAGCTAGCGACGTTTTGGCGACCGCGATTGGACATAAATCCAGTAGCCGCCAGTTCTTGCATATTGGCATCTACTAAGGGAAATCCAGTTTTGCCCTGTTGCCAGAGTTGGAATCTTGCCCAGTCCTGTTGCCAGGGAATGGCAATCCCTTGCAAACCTGACCTACGGAAGAGGCGATCGCCATGTTTAGCGGCAATTAAGCGAAAATAGTCGCGCCAGAGTAATTCAAATATGAGCCAGTAGGTAGAGTCGTTGGCGATGATTTCAGCCTCATATCTTTGTACTTCCGCCGCGATCGCTCTGGCACTGATGCAACCTAAAGCTAGCCAAGCAGAAAACTTAGAGGAATAATCTGCGCCCAACATTTGATTGCGAGTCTGTTTATAGGTTTTGAGGTGATTGCCCTCCCAGATATAGGCTCTTAACCTGGCTTGGGCGGCTGTCTCTCCGCCTTTAAAGTCTAATCCTCCCCTATCAAGCGGCTGAGGTGCTGAATTGAGTTCACCAATTAATTGATGCAGAGACGGAATCTCGCCTGGATCTAAGTCTGCCAGAGTTTGCCAGGGAGTAAGTTGGCTGGGGGCAGGACAGGGTGGGGCAATTAGACATTGCTGTTCTACCTGTTTGCGAAAGTTGGTGAAGAGTTCAGGAGTTTGACTCAGTTCAAAGGGTAAGTGCTCTAGAGCATGTAAAGTATGTCCCCAGAATTTGCGAATTTTAACTGAGCCTAGGGCTTGGGTTACTAGCTTTTCTACTTCCACCTCTTCAGCAGTGACTTCTGTATGAAAGTAGACCGCATCTATTTTGAGGGTAGTAGCGATCGCTGGCAAAATCTGTTCTGGCAGTCCCTGGCGGACGATTAAATCGCTTCCCAGTTTTTGCAAATTTTGGCGGAGATTTGCCACGCTTTCAATCATAAATTGGGCACGGAATTTACCAGTTTTAGGGAATCCAAAGCTAGTTTCGCCAAATTGTCGTTGATCAAAGCAATAAAAAGGGATTGTAATTTGATCTTGGGCAGCCCATAGGGGCTGGTGGTCAAAAATCCGCAGATCTTGACGGTACCAAATTAAAATTCGTTGTGGGCTTGAACTCATTCGCTATATATAAGTCACCAAATAACGCTAAGATAGCACCTATCCTTTTTACCTTAGTCTATGGTTTCAGTCTCTAACAAATTTGCCCAACTTCGCGCCCACGGTAAACCTGCACTGATTCCTTTCATTACCGCAGGAGATCCTAGTTTGGAAGTGACCGCTAAGGCTTTGTTAGAGTTGGATCGCCATGGGGCTGATCTAATTGAGTTGGGAATTCCCTATTCTGATCCCTTGGCAGATGGCCCTGTGATCCAAGCGGCGGCAACTAGAGCTTTGGCCAGAGGTACTACCCTAGATTTAGTTTTAGAGCTAGTGCAGGAAGTCACACCCCAATTAAATTCGCCGCTAATTTTGTTTTCCTATTACAATCCGATTTTGCACCAGGGAATTGAGCGATTTCTGCGGCGAATTTATCAAGCCGGAGCTAGGGGCTTGGTGGTGCCAGATCTGCCCCTAGAAGAAGCAGAAGTACTGCTATTACCTGCTCAAGCCCTGGGAATTGAAGTAATTTTGCTGGTAGCACCTACTAGCCCACTGGCGAGAATGGAAGCGATCGCGGCTCAGTCTCAAGGATTCATTTATCTGGTGAGCAGCACTGGGGTAACGGGAGTGCGATCGCAGGTGGCAAAAAATGTGCAAAGTATGATCGAAAGACTGCGCAGTGTGACGGATAAACCGATTGGAGTCGGGTTCGGCATTTCTCAAGCTGAGCAAGCTAAGCAAGTAATTGAATGGAATGCGGATGGGGTGATTGTTGGCAGCGCGATCGTCAAATTGTTGGCCCAAGACCATGGGGTGAAGTCGGCAACTGATTTAATCAGCAGCATGAAGCGGGCAATGATTCTACCCTAGCCCCAGAATTAAAGGGTTGCAGTCACGCCAAGGGCTTTAGCAAATGTTTACTACTTAAAGGATCCCAGGGCGCAGCCCCCTAATGGGTTTTAATGATTCCTGTAACCATTCTTTTGAAAATCGTCATAAGTGCGAAAGTCAGAAAACTAGATATTTAGAGATAAAATGAATCCCCTATTTTTGGTCTTAATTGGTGGCTTAGGTCTCATCCTGGTGGTTGGCTTAGGAGTTGAATGGCAATTTAGGCAACGCCAAGGGAATCTGCTAGAAATTGATCATGGTCAATGGCAGAGCGATTTAAGTGCTAGCGATCGCTATAGGCTCAAGGGAGAATTTCAGGCAATTAACTACACCCAAAATCTTGATGTCTTTCTCACGGAAGTTAAGGTAGAAGTGACCCTGTTATCGAAAGCTAGTTTGGCTGAAGTGCAAACCGAGATTCAGGTGCGATCGCGCCATGCCCAAGAACCTGCTCGTCTAGATAATTATTGGGAGGCATACATTGTTAAGGGGAAGCAGCACACGGGTTTAGAAGTTGAGTTTACCCTTAGTGGTGTAGACCTATCCCCTTTGCGATCGGCTTGGGTGAGGATTCACTACGTGGTCTATGGTCCGGCGGGTCGCATTCCCAAAGTGCGCCATTGCATTTTGCCCCTGTCCTATCCCAAGGCGGCTGAAGTGCAGTGGCAAGCTACTCCTGCTGCCCAGGTTTTACCCATTCCTACCCATCTGCTCTCCGTCCAGGATGATTTAATTGAGGTGATCAAGCGCTATGTGTCTCCCCATGCTCAACCTGGGGATATTGTCACCATCGGCGAAACTCCCGTGGCGATTATGCAGGGGCGTTGGCGGCATCCCAGTGAGATTCGCCCAGGCTGGTTGGCAAAGCGATTGTGCTACTACTTTTTGCGGACTTCGAGTTTGGCTACTGCCTGTGGTTTGCAATCTTTGGTGGATGAAGTTGGTGCGTGGCGAGTGGCGGTGGCCTTTGGTGGCGGGGCGATCGCTAAACTATTTGGACAACCAGGCATGTTTTACAATCTAGCGGGAGAGCAAGCTCGCCTAGTGGATGATGTGACTGGCACATTGCCGCCCTACGATCAGTTTATTGTGCTGGGGCCGCAAAATTCCCAAGCTTTGGTGGATCAAATCCGCGCTGAAACCGGCTTAGAGGCAGCGATCGTGGATGTAAATGATCTAAAAAAGGTGGCAGTCCTCGCCAAAACTCCAGGGACTGAACTGACAGTTCTTCACCAAGCGCTGCTGGATAACCCAGCCGGAAATGCCGCCCAACAGACGCCCCTGGTATTAATTAGGCCTGTTGACACTAGGCGCCATTAGTAGCGATCGCCCCCATACAATAGATTGAGGACTTACGCAAACCCAATCTAAAACCCTAGATTTATTGGGGTGTGGGGCTACGCCCTCAAGCTCCCTTTTTACTACACTTCCTAGAGAACAGCACTTAGGAGCTTTTGGGTATAGGGCTGAGCGGGATGCCGATAAATTTGGCTGGCGCTGCCAGTTTCAATAATTTCCCCCTGATACATCACCATGATCCGATCGCTCATAAATTTGACTACACTTAGATCATGGGAAATAAAAATATAGGTGAGGTCAAATTCTGCCTGCAATTCTTTTAATAAATTTAAGACCTGGGCTTGAACAGACACATCTAGGGCTGATACTGGCTCATCTGCAATGATCAATTTGGGGTTTAAGCTTAAGGCTCTAGCAATGCAAATTCGCTGTCTTTGACCACCGGAAAACTGATGGGGATAAAACCTACTGGCAGTGGGTTCTAAGCCAACTCGCTCTAGGAGATATTGCACCCGTTGCTGGCGCTGCTGTTTGGCAGTCTTGCCTTGATATATTCGGTGAATTTCTAGGGGTTCAGCGATCGCTTCGCCAACGGTCATGCGGGGATTGAGCGAACTATAGGGGTCTTGAAAAATCACCTGGAGATGGCGGCGCAGGGATGCTAAGTGCAGACCAATGGGGGTATCTTCAAACCAGATCTGCCCACTGGCGATCGGCATTAATCCCAGCACTGCCCGCGCTAAAGTTGACTTGCCGCAACCAGATTCTCCCACTAGCCCAAGGGTTTCGCCGCGATGCACCCCAAAACTCACTTGATTAACGGCAAGGTGGTGGCTGTATTTGACCTGTAGATTCTCTACCCGCAGGAGGGGGGGCTGCTGCTGAAGTTGCTCTAGGCGTTGTTGTTGTTCTAGTTCAGATACTTGGATGGCAAAGCGATCGCTGGTAAGTTGCCCTTCTTGATCAAAGTCACTCACGGTGGGTAGATATTTGTAGTTTTGATCGGGGCGGGGGCGGCAAGCAATCAGTCCTTTAGTATAGGGGTGCTGGGGCTGCTGAAATAGGGCAGCAGTAGGCTGAATTTCCAGGATTTCTCCCTGGCGCATCACGGCAATGCGATCGGCGACCTGACCAATTACCCCTAGATCATGGCTGATCAAAATTACTGCCATTTGGCGATCGCGCTGTAATTGTTGGATTAATTGCAAAATCTCCGCTTGAATCGTCACATCCAAGGCGGTGGTCGGCTCATCCGCAATCAAGAGGCGGGGGTTGCCACAGAGAGCGATCGCGATCATCAGTCGTTGCAGTTGCCCGCCCGATAGTTGGTGGGGATAGCGGTGCAAGATCTGGGCGGGGTGGGGGAGCTTGACTTCAGCTAGGAGTTGAATTGCTAAATCTGTAGCTGCTCTGGGCGCTAAATTGTGGTGGAGGTTAATTGCCTCTAAAATTTGACTGCCACAGCTAAACAGCGGATTGAGCGCAGTCATCGGCTCCTGAAAGATCATGGCAATTTGGCGACCGCGATAGGGGCGAATCTGGGCAGGACTGAGGGTGAGCAGATTGACGGGTGCTTGCTCAGGTAGGGTTAGCCAAATTTCGCCCGTGGCGATCGCTTGATCGGGTAGCAGACCAATTAAACTCAGGGCGGTAATGGATTTGCCAGAGCCTGACTCTCCCACTATGCCTAAGACTTCCCCTGCAGCTAGACTAAAACCCAGCGATCGCACTGCCATTTTGCCGTCAGCCTGACGGAACCGCACATTCAGTTGATCCACCTGGAGGAGATTTGCCATAGAACCTTAGTTGCTAGGAGTTTGGCTGATTATATCCCGATCCCATCGACCTTCTCCACTTCAGCCCAGCCTGGGCTACCAAAGTGATATATTGAGTCAGCCACTTTTGCTATCACAGATCTCAATGCAGGCTCCCCCCATTCATCCAGGTACGGTGTTGAGCGATCGCTACCTTGTCAGGCAGGTAATTGGCCAAGGTGGGATGGGGCGTACCTATGTGGCAGAAGATTTGGCCAGATTTCAAGAACTCTGTGTGGTTAAAGAGTTTATTCTGACCGACCCAACTGTAGTCGAGAAGGCAAGAGAACTATTCAAGCGCGAAGCTAGCCTGCTCTATCAGATCCGCCATCCCCAGGTACCGCAGTTTCAAGCCATTTTTGAACTGGGTGGCCGACAATTTTTGGTGCAGGATTTTGTGCAGGGCAAGAATTTCCACGATCTTTTGCGCGATCGCTTAAATCAGGGCGAAGTATTTAGCGAAGCTGAGATCAAGCAACTGCTCTGGCAGATCCTACCCGTCTTGGAGTATTTACATGGTCAACAGATTATTCATCGGGATATTTCTCCCGACAATCTCATGCTGCGCCAACAGGATCAAATGCCTGTGCTGATCGATTTTGGCGTGGGTAAAGAAGTTGCCACTCAAGTGCGGGGCAGTGGCACAGTAGTGGGAAAACTGGGATATGCTCCCCCCGAACAAATGCAAACTGGACGTGCCTATGCTAGTAGCGATCTCTATGCCCTGGCGGTAACAGCGATCGTGCTGATGACCGGGCGGGAGCCTCAAGATCTCTATGATGACCACCATTTACGCTGGAACTGGGTTGAACACACCCAAGTCAGTCCTGGCTTTGCCAAAATCATTGACCGCATGCTCAGCCACAAACCCATGCACCGCTACAGCCAAGCCGCAGAGGTGATCGAAGCCCTGGAATTGCTAGAGGCAGCCGCCCCAGATCAGAAAACCATTGCTGTCGCCAGATCTAAATCAACCACAATTCCACCCCAGACTGCCTATGTTGGCACCGTTCCCCCGCGCTCAAGTCCTGATAGTTTTAATTGGCTACTGGCCGTGGGCATTATGGTGCTAGCAGGTGGCAGTTCTTGGCTATTCACCACCAATTTTCTACAGCAATTCGTCAGTCAAAAACCGCCCGCCACCCAACCTCAACCGCCCAAGCCAGTTACCCCCGTCAACATCACCAAGACCATTGTGTTTGATCCAGGTGCCACTAGTGCCAGTTTGAGTGAACGCTTAGCCCCAGGGCAGGTAATTACCTATCAGTTGGTGGCGAAAAAGGCACAAACCATGACAGTGCGGTTAAATGGAGCGGGTTTGACCATGACCCTTAACTACGAAGATCTCAAGCCCATTGATGATGCGGCCGCCAAGGTAGATGTGGGCTATTGGCGCGGCAAGTTACCTGCCTCTGGCGCTTATTTTATTGTGATCAAGCCTTTAGATGGAGCGAATGAGAGTAAGTTTGACCTGGAGGTGACAATTGAAAGCCCGCTACCTCCTCCTACACCTGAACCTACTCCCGCACCGACACCATCGCCAGCCCCAGAACCCGTGCCTGAGCCTATTCCAGAGCCTGCGCCTGAACCGACACCTCTTCCAGCACCAGAGCCTGGGCCTGAACCAGAAACCCCTATTCCAGAACCTAGCGACCCGCCCAAGGATGTCACGCCTCCCCCTGGAAATGGCGGGCTTTAAGCAGCAATGATCAACCCTGTAGAAATTCACCTCAGCGATCGCGCCTTAAGTCTACTGCAACAGACCTGTAAAGCCCAGGCACTCACGCCCTCCGCCTTGATCGAAAAACTGCTCCTAGATGCTGCCGCTCAACCCCCCTGGGTAACCCAAAGCCAGCTCCAGGAATTGGAGCAACGCTTGGTTAAGTTAATTGAGCAAAATCTGCAAAATACAGGGTCACCCTTGCCAGCGATCGCTAGCCCTACAGTGGCAATTCATCAACTCCAAATTGGCGACCTGGTAAAAATCAAAGATGCAGACAGTGACTTTTTCAATCAAGTAGTAGTGATTACTAAGGTGGGCATGGCGCGAGCAACCGTCCAAACCCCTAGGGGAGAAGTGAGTTTCTTAAAACGAGACTTACATTATCAAACCCAGGACTGACCTAGATTGATCCTGAGTAGGAACTCAAACTGAGGTGAGCTAGTCTCAAGCCTAGCATTCAATATTTAACCAACTAGGGCTATAACCATGATTCAAAAATCACAGAACTTCCCCAGTCTGATTTCCCAAGTATTAGCAAAAATTATCACCATTAGCACCCTAGGCTTGGTAGCTGCCAGCCTCACCAGTTTGCCTGTGGTAGCCGATGACCGTGAAGATTCTGCCCCAGTTGATCGGGTAATCAGTTGTCTCCGTTCTGCCAGTGCGGCTCAACCAGGTCGAGTGAAAGAGGTAGAAATTGAGCAAGACGATCGCTTTCGGGTATGTAAGGTCAAAATCTACCGCAACGGACGGGAATATGAGGTAAAGGTGAATTTAGCTAACGGTCGCGTGCTCAAGGTGGAGCAAGATTAAGCTACCAAGAACGGGCGATCGCTTCCCCTGCTAGGTAGCCTGTAGTCCAAGCACTTTGGAAATTGAATCCGCCCGTTACGCCATCTAGATCTAAAACCTCCCCCGCCAGATACAGACCAGGGCAGACACGGCTAGCCATAGTTTTGAAGTCCACTTCTTTGAGATGTACTCCGCCACAGGTGACAAATTCATCTTTATAGATCCCGCGTCCCGCAAAAGGGTAGATCCCCCTAGTTAACTGCTCGGTCAAGGTATGCAAATGCTTTTGGCTCAAATCTGCCCAATTTAGCTGAGGATTGATGCCAGAGCGCTCGATTAGAAATTGCCACAATCTCTGGGGAATTTGGCTAAAAGGACGATAGTTAGCTAGGTTTCTCTTGCCATGGTCAGTTTTAGTAGTTGCTAAGTGATCGCTGATTTGGGCATATTCGGGCAACCAATTGATCTGGATCTCACCTCGATAGCCAGCTTCAGCTAGATTTCTGGCTGCCCACGCCGAGAGTTTTAGCATGGCTGGCCCACTCATACCCCAATGGGTGATCAGTAGCGCTCCAGTCTGTTGGTGATCGCCATATTTCAGGCGCGCGATCGCTACACTTACTCCCGCTAATTGATGGAGCTTTGGTTCTGGCAGTTTGAGGGTAAATAGGGAAGGCACCGGCGTAATCACCTGATGACCGAGCTCCTCTGCGATGCGATAGCCATCCCTGCTGCTACCTGTGGCTAAGAGTAAGCGATCGCTTGCTAGGGTTTGACCATTGGCGAGGGCAATTGTAAACCCTTGGCTAGTTTTGACCACCTGTTTGACTGGGCTGGAACAACGTAGCTGCACCCCTGCCTGGCTGGCAGCTTGACCCAAGCAGTCCATGATGGTTTCAGAGCGATCGCTGACTGGAAAAATTCTGCCATCTGCTTCGGTTTTGAGCTTTACCCCTTCTTGGGCAAACCAAGCGATCGTATCCTGGGGCTGAAATCTGGCAAAAGCACCACCCAATTCTCGCCCGCCCCTAGGATAGTTGTGCACTAGCAGCCTGGGATCAAAGCAGCTATGGGTGACATTACAGCGCCCACCCCCTGAAATCTTCACCTTGGCAAGAGGACTGGCCGCAGCCTCTAGCAAAATAACCTGGGCATGGCTAATACCCAAACTAGCCATTGCTCTAGCACAGGCGATCGCCCCAAAAAAACCCGCCGCCCCGCCCCCAATTACCACCACCCGCCCCATCATGTCTTTTATAATCTATCTATTACGGATTTGAATAAAATTAGGAGTTGGAAAAAAGAGTTTGAGGGCAAAGCCCCGCATTCCACTTAGAGCTAGAATTTTAGACCACGTTTGCGTAAGTCCTCCACTTGATAGAGCAATTCTATGCAAAAACTTTTCCTCCTCGCCGCCCTAATTATTGGTCTTAGCCCCACTGCTAGCGCTTGGGGGATTATTGGCGGCGCTGCCCCCGACTCCCCCACCAATCGGATTGTGCCAAATACTGATCCTACCTTTGCTGGGGTTGGCACTTTGAGCAATGGTTGCACAGGCACTGCCATTAGCCCTTTGCATATCCTCACTGCCGCTCACTGTGGCCCTGCTACTGCCTTTATCGTGAATAATCCTGACAACACCCAGACCACCTACCCAGGCTCTACCACTTTTCACCCCAGTGCTAGCTTTCCTTTCAATGATTTAGCCATTCTTACTTTAGATAGCCCTTTACCGAACACGGTTCCCACCTACGGCTTTTATAATCAGCCCCTAGCTCTAGGCACCAGCATCGTAATGGTGGGCTATGGAGCCTCAGGTAGCGGCGATCTGGGCGCGACCGTGGGGGGAAACAATCAGATCAAACGGCGGGGAGAAAACATGGTAGATAGCTATCTGGACTCCAATCAAGATATTGTCACCACCTATCAGCCCCTGTTTGTGTTTGATTTTGATGGCCCCGACAACAGCACTAACTTAATTGGTGGTAGCACCCTAGGCAATGAGGTAGAAGCCACCCTCGGCAGCTTAGATTCGGGTAGCCCTAGCTTTGTGTTTAACAATGGCAATTATCTGCTAGCAGGGATCAACTCCTTTGTCGCAAATGGGGTCAACCCTTCCTATCAATTTGGCTCTTTCGGCGGCGGCGTAGATCTAGCTCAATACCAAACTTGGATTTCAGGAGTTACCTCTAGCACCGTAACCCCAGTCCCTTTTGAGTTTTCACCCTTGGGAGCGATCGCTTTGTTAGGTATAGTAATTGCTTGGCGCAGGGCAAAGGGGGGCTGAGTATCACTTGCTCTGATTGCGTAAGCGCTGAATTTGGGCCGAACTCGCTTCTGCCCAATTAGCTTTTTTTTGCTGAGCAAACAAGTTTTGGGCTTGGCTAAAGGCAGCGATCGCTTGATCATTTTTCCCTTGCCGCCCCAGAGCCACTCCCAACACATAATGGGCATTGGCATAGTCCTTACGCAGCTTAATCGCCTGCTGCAATGCCCCGATCGCCGAGTCTAGGTTAGTAGCACGCGCGGGATAGTTGGGGGAATCTGCTTGCAGCATCAGCGCCGCACCCAAGTTAAAGTAGGCATCTGCATAGGCAGGATTTAGCTCCGTAGCCCGCCGATAGAGGGCGATCGCTTCTATGAGGTCACCCCTTTGTTGCAAGAGCAAAGCCAAATTATAGTTAGTCTCAGGCGCATCAGGTGCCAACTCCAAGGCTCGCCGTAAAGCCAACACTGCCCCACTCAGGTCTTTTTGCGCAGCCAGCACCAAACCCAGGTTGTAATGGGCGATCGCTAGACGGGGATCAATCTGAATTGCCCGCCGCAGACGCAAAATTGATTGATCGAACTTCCCACTTTGTAGCAATGCTGCCCCCAGATTACTATGGGCGAGGGCAAATTGCGGATCGAGCTTGATTACTTGCTCAAAACTAGCGATCGCTTGAGGGAGTTGTCCAGTTTGGGCTAAAGCTAGACCCAGGTTGTAATGGGCGGCCGTAAGCTGAGGATTTTTTTGGAGCGCCTGCTTAAAAGTAGCGATCGCCTCCACTAGATTTCCCAAGCGCACATAGGCAGCGCCGCGCTCCAGGAGCCGATTAGCCTCCGCCAAACTTGGACTAGCTGGAGATTTGGCTGGCTTTACTGGAGGTTTCACCTGAGTCTTGACCTGGGCAAGCACAGGCTCCCAACTCAGGAACAAGATTACCCAGATTCCCATCGCCCAACGCCCAGCCCAACGCCCAGTCAAACGCCTAGTCAAGCGAGTCCTTCCACCTGAGCGCGATAAGCTGCTGCCGAGAGACAGTCGGCTAAATCCTCCAAGTCTTGGAACTTAAACTTCACCAACCAGCAGCGACCATAGGGGTCATCAACAATGGTCTCAGGTGCATCGCTCAACTCCCTATTGACTTCCATCACTTCACCACTCACAGGTGCATAAATGTCACCCACTGCCTTCACCGACTCCACTGTGGCAAAGCTTTCACCGCGCTCAAACCGATCGCCCACCTGGGGCAGATCAATATAAACCACATCTCCTAGCTGATCAATCGCAAAGGCAGTAATCCCGACTACTGCCAAACCCTGTTCAGGTTCTAGGCGCACATACTCATGGGAATTGGTGTAGCGCAAATCTTCCGGATAGGTCAGCATATAAAACCAAATTAATTACTAGCTAGCAGCAATCCAAAACTTTCCCTTACAATAACAGGCTCCGCCCTCAACCCGCAATTGCCCCAACTCAAACTGCTCTCCCAATTCACTCAAGCCCCGTTGTAAAAACGCCAAAACTTCTGAGTCAGTAGCCTGCTCAACCGCTAGACTTTGCCGCAGTTGGTTTTTTAGCAAAGGCGATCCTAAGCAGGCATCTAGATCTGCCGCGCTCAAACATAGCTCTAACTCTACCGCGATCGCTGCCAAAAGCCTAAGACTCTCCCCTTTTAACAACTCAGGAATATTTAATTTAATCTCCCTTGCCACCAGCTTAACCTCAGTCAAATGTAAGCCCTGGTAGACCACCCGCCCACCCCCCACCTCCGCCCACGGAATCAGCCCCTGCCACAGTTGCCGATCGCTACCAGAGATTTTGACCTCAAGCTGTGCACAGGTTTCCAACTGCGATCGCAGCCACAACTTGAGGATAGGCACCAGTAGCGAGCGAGTAATAGCAGTCATAGGCAAAACTTTATAATTGAACCATTTTGCTACAAGCAGGGTCATAGATTACAGATTGAGCAAATCTAAATTGTTAGCCCTAAACCAGCATGTTAGCCGTAGAACCAGACCAAGATCACAAACCAGATACTTACTACATCAGCAGGTGTCTAGAGGGTGATCGCCATGGCTTCAGTCACCTATACCGCCGTCATGCCCAAAAAGTTCGTTCCACCCTTTACCACCTATGTGGCGCAGACACGCTCGATGACCTAGTTCAAGAAGTGTTTTTGCGGGCTTGGAAAGGCTTAAAAAACTTTCGTCAAACCGCCCAATTCTCCACTTGGCTCTATCGGATTGCCTGGAATGTTGCCTGCGATCGCCGCCGTGTGCTAGCCAAAGGTCGATCCAAGCACATCCCCCTAGAAGACGATAGTCAAATCGAACATCTCGACCCAGCTATGATTAGCCAGCTACATTATCAAGATTTAGTGCAGCGCGGCTTAAGTCAACTGAGCACAGAGCATCGGGCAGTACTCAGCTTACACGACCTTGAAGAACTACCCCAAAAGGAAATTGCTGAAATCTTGCAAGTCCCGATTGGTACAGTCAAGTCTCGAATTTTTCATGCGCGGGCAGCCATGCGGCGGTATTTAGAATCCCAGGGAATCGAACTATGAATATACACTCAGACCAAGATCACCTAGATCAATCACTCACTCAATTCCTGCGCCAACATCGGCCAGTTGCTCCCCTCGGTCACCCAGATCTAGAGCAGCAAATTCTGGCACAGCTTACCCTGCTGCCCCCCCCCGCCCGCCCTTGGCAAAAACACTGGCAAAAGACCCTTGGTCTAACCGCTTTGGTGATCACAGCCGCGGCCGCCACCTGGATCACTAGCGATCGCGCCAAATTTCAACCATCTCTAGCTCAGATCTCAGTCCAAGAAAAACAGGAACTCACCAACTCCCTAGTGAGAAACTGGCTGGTCTCTAGCGGTGAAGATCCCGAAGAAGCTATCGGCTCTTTTAACTTCTAGCTTATGGCAGCCTGCAAGTTAATGGATGACGAAAAGGGTCGCAGGGCGCAGCCCCGCCATGGTCTTTAATGATTTCTGTACCCCATGCTTGCGAAGATCGCAATAATTGATTTGCTCAATCTCAATTTTGTTAAATATTTATTACCCAGCAACAGTCTCAAAATCATGAAAAATCTAACTTTGCGAGCGATCGCCCTAGCTGCGCTGCTCTCTACTGGGATCGCGATCCTACCTAGCCAGTTTACTACTGCCCAAGAACCACCTGGCATTGAAGTTCCAGACCGCCGCGGCGAGCGGATCTGGCAACAACTCAACCTCACCCCCGAACAAACCCAGCAGATCAAGGCAATCAAGGAGCAGAACCAAGAAGCGCGCAAAGCCCAATGGCAACAGATGCGCCAACTGGGGCAAGAACTCCGCACTATGCTAGCGGGTGACACGCCCAGGTTTCAGATCACGGCTAAATTTGATCAAGTGCAAGCCCTCCGCCAACAAATTGCCCGCGATCGCTTCGAGCAAACCCTGAAAATGCGTGATGTGCTCACCTCTGCCCAAAGGCAAAAGCTAGATGAACTGATCCAAGCCAAACGCGGCATGTGGCGCGATCGCTTCGGTAGCAAATAAACTTCGTACAATCAGGACTTACGCAAACCTGATCTAAAAACCTGGCTCTAAGAGGGGTGTGGGGCTCCACTTGAGGGCAAAGCCCTCAAACTCCCTTTTCCCAACACTTCCTAAATCAAACTGCGTAAGTCCTACAATAAAGAAGTTCAATTATTAGGGTCACAATGGAACTTCACCGTAGCTCAGGTCGTTGGCGACTTGGGCTATTTTTAGCACTCACCACCACTTTCCTCTGGGGTATCCTCGGCGTTGCCCTCAAGGTTACCCTTCAACAGGTTGATCCCTATACCGTCACTTGGTTTCGGTTCAGCACTGCTTTTTTAGTGCTACTCATTCATCTAGCAGCCACCCAGCAACTACCATCCTGGAGCCAGTTTCGTCCCGCTTTACCTCTGCTAGCGATCGCTACTATCAGCCTTCTAGTCAACTACATTTGCTTCCTGCTCGGCATTGCCCAAACTTCCCCCAGCAATGCCCAAGTGATTATCCAGCTTGCTCCCGTATTCCTAGGTTTAGGTTCTCTGATCATTTTTAAAGAACGCTACACCCCTCTGCAATGGCTGGGACTATCCACCCTCACCCTAGGGCTAGTGCTATTTTTTCACGCTCAACTGCTTACCCTGGTTACCAACGTGGATAACTACATTTGGGGTAGCTTTCTGGTGGTAGTTGCCGCCGTCACCTGGTCATTCTATGCCCTGGCCCAAAAGCAACTGCTCCAGCAACTCTCCTCTTACACGATCATGATGAGCATCTACGGCATCTCTGCCCTGGTGCTCACCCCCTTTGCTGCCCCCACCAAACTATTCGAGATCTCCAGCCTCCATTGGAGCAGTCTAATCTTTTGCGCGATCAATACCCTGATCGCCTATGGCTGTTTTGCTGAAGCCCTAGATCATTGGGATGCTAGTCGCATCAGTGCTGTCCTTACCCTCACCCCTCTAGTTACCCTGGCTACCGTTGCCCTAGTTGCCAATTTTCTGCCCAGTCTATTTAATGCCGAGCCAATCACCCTGCTCTCCATTTTAGGTGCTGTGCTGGTGGCAGTTGGTTCAGGCACCATTTCCCTCGCCAAAAACTCTAACTAACCCCTTGCTATTTTTAAGCATTTAGCTATACTAGTAAAGCCAAAAAGCAATCCTCAGTAGCTCAGTGGTAGAGCGTTCGACTGTTAATCGAATGGTCGCTGGTTCGAGCCCAGCCTGGGGAGTAATTTTCACTCGTATAATTATTTGTGATAGTCTCCAAAAGCCTTGATTTACAAGGGTTTTGTTATAGATCACCCGCGCCATAGCTCAGACAAGCCTTAGACAACTAGACTTAAATCGTAGACAATAAGACAAAATTAAGTCCTACTTATAAGTCCCACAAGAGCCTTGCTATGTCTATTGATGCCCCACTTGCAAAAGCCAACGCTCGTTTAAAAGCCTTAAAGATCTCAATCCAAGTCAAAGGAGCGCGGCTGCTCTTGCAGGCTACTTTACCTCCAAAACCTGTACCTGGAGTAGAACTAACCGCGATGGAGCGAGCTACGCAAAAGTGGAAGCAGCAGAAAATCTACCTACAGCTACGTGCTAACGAAGAGGGTGTGCGGTTAGCTGAAGCCAAAGCGCGTGAAATTTCAGGGTACGTTTAACTGGCTAGATTATTGCGAGGTAAAATCTACCGCCCCAACTAGTAAAACTACAGTAGGAGACCTAATAGCCAGGCTTGAGCGGGATTACTTTGCTGATCGTGACTCACCCTCACTACGACATACTTGGAATTTACATTATATACAAGCCTATAAGCGTTTACCTCAAGATCAAGAGTTAAACGAGTCTATGTTGATAGCTTGCCTAATCCGTCATAGGGTTGATACACGTTCTAAGCAAATATACTATAAAGCCTTAAACAGGCTAATCAAGTTCGTAGGCTTAGACTACAACCTAGAAAAGTGGCGGGGCACTTATAGTAGTAAAAATCTTAAAGTAAGGGATATACCTGATGATGATGATCTACTTACTATAGTCAAAGAAATTGATAATTTATCTTGGCGTTGGGTATTCAGCTTAATGCTGATCTACGGGTTACGCCCCCATGAATGTTGGCACGTTAAACTTGATTATCCAAGAGTTAACGTATTAGAAAATACTAAAACAGGCGCCCGCGTAGTCTATCCCATTCCAGAAAAGTGGATTAAAGAATTAGACCTAGAAGAAAGTACACCTCCGGTAATTAAAGCGGATAACAACTGTGACTATGGCGCAAGTACTTGTCAGTTTGCCAAGCGTAACAGACTGCCAGTACCCTATACTTTTAGCCATGCCTATGCCATTCGAATGATTCATGTAGGTGTGCCTGATACTATTGCGGCGGCTTGGATGGGTCATACCCTAGACGTACACAATAAGAAATACCAACGCTGGCTGAGCGATCGCGACCACCAGAAAGTATTTGAAAACTTGAAGCAATTTACATAAAGAGTATAAATGCAGAACGACCTGAGTTCGATGAAGTAAATATAGGCATTATGGGAGTCGTAATCAATATAGGCAGAGGGTTTTTCAGGTTGATAGGTATAAGCAATCAAACCAGCTACTAGATTGACCATAAAGTTTGCCACCTTGCGACGACGACTATGTTCAATCAAATACATATTCTTTAATTGGTCATTGACTGTTTCAATCAAAACTTCTGGAAGTAGTAGTTGCTGTAAACATGGTTCAAAAACTTGGCAAAAGTCATCGATGTTGCAAAATATCTCTACAACATCTTGGTGGTGAGCAAAGGCTGTCATGGCGCTAATCTATTTTGTCCAAGTCAAGTCTAGCTCTTA
>JANRLH010000053.1:0-13612 GCA_033762795.1 Pseudanabaenaceae cyanobacterium bins.68 | reverse complement strand
AGTGCGATCGCCCAGCAGCACCTTGGCTTCTGGGGGAGCAGGGCGGTTACCGCGATTGAATAGGGTGACCTCATGCCCTTGAGCCAGTAGTAGCTTAGTTAAGGATACGCCAATAAACCTAGTGCCGCCCATCACCAATATTTTCATCGGTTTAGTTCCATTTGCTTGCTATTTTTTACTATAAAACTATTTGTGTTGCAGGAATTTTTGTTGGTAGGCCAAAAACTTACTGTGCCATTCTTGGAAGCGGCGATCGCCATCTCGCACCAACATTTGACGATAATGCTCGGAGGATATGTAGGATTTCATGGTTTTTGGTTAGAGACGAGCTATTGGTATGGTGTTTTTCAGCTTAGCATGGGGCAGTAATTTTCAGAACTTATGCCAAATCCCTATGGCTAGACTACAGGTTAATTGACATGGGATGAAACCCCCACACCCTATCATTTTTTAGATCTGCAATCCCGACCAGAAGTGGCTTTAGGGTTGCACCGATTGCAGTTCAGCCAAGAGATCATCCATGCTGTAGGGCAATTTCTGCGGAGCAGGAAAATCTGCAAATAGATCCAGGTTGGCAACTGGAGGATTGAGAACAGGCTTAGCAGGTAGTTCTAGGTTGCTGTTGGCATCAATCGCCGCGGTAAATTCATCCAAAAAAGAACTAGAGGGGCTAGGTTCTGGCTGGGCTGGTTCCAGGCTAGGTTCCGCCGCCGCCCCAAACTCATCCAGTAAAGAACCCGCAGGACGACTAAAGGTTGCCGCTGGCGGACTCTGCTCTGTAGCGATCGCTTCACCAAATTCGGTCAGCCAGTCTGTTGAAGGGGCGGGAGAGTCTTGGACTTGAGCTACTTCTGAGCTAGGTTCTGGGATGGGATCAGAACTGAGCGCTGCCCCAAACTCATCTAGTAAAGAACCAGCAGGGCGACCAAAAGCTTCGGCTTGAGGGCTTAAGTCAGCCGCAGTAACTTGGACATTAATAGCTGGAGACTGATTAGTGGGCAGAAAGGAAAGGTGATTGCTGATTTGGATGTCCACACTTTGCCAGCTTTGACCAGGACAGAGAATTGAGGCCTGGGTGAGAACTTGACGACCCTGGTGGTCAACGGTGCTAAATTCGGCGAGATTATTCAATAGCAGCCGTAGGCTGGGATCTTGGGCGATCGCTGGATAGGAAAAACTGGAGTGGCCAATCACCTGGACTAGTTCCTTGAGACTGGTAAGGCATTTGATTCGACCTTGGCGATCGCTAAAGCGCACGATCACATCTTGGTATTGGGTGGGCTGCACAGAGACTAGCTTGCCCATATTCACATCCACTGCCAGGGCAGCAGTTTTAGCACCGATCACCTGCTTCCAAGCAGCAGTATCTTCACCGAGGCGGCGAGCGTAGAGATGCACAGGGTAGTCGATATTGAGGTTGATCATACCGCGACTAATTAAGGGCATAAACTCAGCCTGATTGGGAATTTCCTGCCCTTGGATCACAATATCTAGACGGTTGGGGCGAGAACGCACCAGAGCCGTGACATTCCGACTAGCCAGAGAACGGTTAAGTAAAGTAGCGATCGCTTGGGCATCTCCCTGTTTGGCTCGATCTAAAATTCCCACGACATCCAACTCCTTTGCGATCGTCTTTTCTAGTATCTCATTCGCCCTGGGCAGTTTGACAAATCAGTTGGATAATTTTATCAATGCTTGATATAAATTGGCTAGCTCTCATGCCAGCAATTAGGCGTGCTTGATCTCGGCTTAAATCAGCGATCGCACCCAGTAGATCCTCACAATTAACCAGTTGCTCTTCTGCCAAAACTCGGCTATAGCCTTGGGCAGCAAAGGAATTGGCATTAAGAATCTGATCTCCCCGACTAGACTGCAAAGACAGGGGAATCAATAGGTGAGGCTTGGCTAAACTGACTAACTCAAAAATTGCATTTGCCCCAGCACGAGACACTACTAGATCAGCTAAAGCATAGATATGGGCTAGGTCTTGGTGCAGATATTCAAACTGGATATAGCCTGGTTGCCCTACCAAGTTGGGAGCAAAATGGCCTTGACCGCATAAATGCACCACTTGATACTGACTCAAAAGCTGAGGTAAGATTTGACGGATTGCCTGGTTTAGTTTAGCCGAACCCAGACTGCCACCGATTACCAGCAGCACAGGCAAATCATCCTTGAAACCGCAGATTTTTTGACCTTGAGCCCGATCGCCCCCTAAAACCTCCGCCCGAATGGGCAAGCCTGTACAAATTGCTTGAGGAATAAATTTTTGGGTTTCTGGAAAGGTAATGCAGACTTTACTGGCGAAGGGCAGAGCCAAGCGGTTAGCCAGTCCGGGGCTGAAATCAGATTCATGGATAATTACCGGAATGCGCTGTAGCCAAGCAGCCAAAACTACAGGTACAGTAACAAAACCACCCTTGGAAAATACTAAATTGGGCTTTACTCTAGCTAGCACCATGTAGGCATCAGCTATGCCCTTGACTACCTTAAAAGGGTCAACCAAATTCTGCCAGTCAAAATAACGGCGTAACTTGCCACTAGCGATCGAATGATAGGGAATACCAGCAGTCGTAACTAGTTGCCTTTCAATCCCAGTTTGGCTGCCAATGTATTCTATCTGCCATCCAGTTTGTTGTAAGCGCGGCACTAGGGCTAAATTAGGGTTGACGTGACCAGCCGTGCCGCCGCCTGTTAGAATAATTTTATTCAAGGTGGAGTATTTGCAACATCTGTGCCTTATTTTAGGATAGGACTAAACAAATCGCCATTGCCTGATTCTGAGCAACCTATGAAACGCTGGAAGCGATCGCCTGCTAAATCTCCGAAACGGCACAAGCGCCTATTTATCCGTGTACAGGATGGTCTGTTTTCGATTGAGGGACTAGGGGAATGGCATAGCTACTGGCGCGAACCCTATCACCTGATGCTGACTGTGCCTTGGTTAGGGTTTGTGGCGATCATTGCAGTGATTTTTCTGCTTCTAAATACTTTCTTTGCCAGTCTTTACCTCTTAGGTGGTGACTGTATTGTCAATGCCCGACCAGGTTCCTTTGAAGATGCCTTTCACTTTAGTGTGCAGACCTTAGCTTCGATTGGCTATGGGGTGATGTCGCCCAAGACTAGCTATGCTCATCTGGTGGTGGTTTGCCAATCAATTGTGGGATTGTTTGTGATTGCGGTATTGACTGGCTTAATTTTCAGTCGGTTTACCAGGCCAACCGCCAGGGTGTTATTTAGCAAAGCTGCGGTAGTGATGCCGTTTGAAGGCTTGCCCACCTTGGTTTTTCGCACGGCGAATCAGCGTCGCAATCGCATTTTAGAAGCAGAGGTAATCGTCTATTTGAGTATGGATCAAGTTACCCAAGAAGGACACCAAATGCGGCGATTCTATCAACTCAAGTTGTCGCGATCGCGTACTCCCACCTTCAATTTGCCTTGGACATTGATGCACACCATTGACTCCTCTAGCCCCCTCTATGGCCTGGATCGGCAGCAGATGATCGAAGCCCATACCCAGATCACAGTTTCCCTGAATGGATTAGACGAGACGGTTTCCCAGAATGTGCATGCTCGCCACATCTATGGTATGTCTCAAATCTTCTTTGACCATCAATTGGCAGATATTATCCATTACACCGAGGATGGCCATCGCTATGTGGATTTTGAGTATTTCGATCAGGTAATTCCCTTGACCTAAAGATCGGCATTGCACATCTGAAAGATGATAGGGGTTGGGGGCTGCGCCCCCTGGATCGGTTTTAAATGCTGAGTTTGGTAAGATCATCCCCCTATTGTGCAACGCCTAAAGATCAGCCTGAGATTTTTTTGCGGTAAGATCAAAACTCCCAACTCACAGTATTTTTTAGAAAAGATGACCGATCAAAAGCGGGTGCTATCAGGTGTACAACCAACTGGCAGTTTACACCTGGGTAACTATCTGGGAGCGATTCGCAACTGGGTAGAAAGCCAGGCCGACTACCAGAACTTTTTTTGTGTGGTTGATCTGCATGCGATTACTGTACCCCATCAACCCCAGCTACTTGCAGAGCATACCCGCAACACCGCCGCCCTCTACCTTGCCTGTGGCATTGATCCGCAAAAATCTACTATTTTTGTCCAATCTCACATCTCTGCCCATGCTGAACTCACCTGGTTACTAAATTGTGTTACTCCCCTCAACTGGCTAGAGCGGATGATTCAATTTAAAGAGAAAGCAATTAAGCAGGGAGAGAATGTCAGTGTTGGGCTGTTGGACTACCCTGTGCTGATGGCAGCAGATATTTTGCTCTACCAGGCAGATTTAGTGCCAGTGGGCGAAGATCAAAAGCAACATTTAGAGCTAACCCGCGACTTGGCTGCTAGGTTTAATGACCTGTTTGGTGCAACCTTCAAAGTGCCAGAGCCACTAATTCGCCAGCAGGGAGCGCGAGTGATGAGCCTGTTGGACGGCACTAAGAAAATGTCTAAATCTGATCCCAATGACGGTAGCCGCATTAATCTGTTGGACTCCCCAGACGCGATCGCCAAAAAGATTAAACGCTGCAAAACCGATCTCACCCGCGAACTGGAGTTTGACAATCCCGAACGCCCCGAATGCCATAACCTGATGAGTCTATATATGATTCTGAGCGACAAAACTAAAGATACGGTGATCAGCGAATGTAGTAATTTGCGGGGGTGGGGCGACTTTAAACAACTCCTGACTGAAGCTGCGATCGCCCACCTTGAGCCAATTCAACAGCGTTACCACCAAGTAATTCAAAATTCAGATTATCTAGATCAAGTTTTAATGGAGGGTAGATCTCAGGCAAACGCGATCGCTGAACATACCCTCCAAATCGCTAAACGGAACCTAGGTTTTCTACTGCCCTAAACGTAAGAAAACACTACCAAGCCTAAAACCCCAATCAGGATTACCAGGGCATAGAACTGTGCCTTGCCATTTTCCAGATACTTAAGGGCTTCGCCGCTAACTAGGGTCGTAAATCCAGCTAAATTGACTAAGCCATCCACAATCTTGGCATCTACCTCTAACACCTGACGCGCCAGACGGCGAGAACCCTGGACAAATACAATGTTGTAGAGTTCGTCGATGTACCATTTGTGCTTAGAAAACTGGTACAGAGGTTGGATGGATTTAGCGATCGCTGCCGCCGAGATCTTGTGCTGACCATAGATTAAAATTGCCAGGCTAATCCCCACCAGACCAATGCCCACAGAGCTACCGCCCATAATCAAGAACTCTTGCAACTGTCCAGGCGGCAGCATCGCAAACCCGGTAAAGGCTTCTACCTCTTCCCCAGGTGCATGAACAAATGCCTCAAACAAATTGCCAAAGGGAGTGCCAACTAAGCCGATCGCGATCGACGGAATAGTCAAGATAATCAGGGGTAGAGTCATTGACCAGCCCGACTCATGGGGCTTGTGGGCGTGATGTGCAGAAGGCTCTAGGGTTGCACCATCAGAATTATCTGCCTTCACCATAGCTAGCAGGTCTGGATCTGTACCGCGAAACTGCCCCTCAAAAGTGGTGATGTACATTCTGAACATATAAAAAGCGGTAATCCCAGCCGTACCGTAGCCCACCAACCACAAACCAGGATTGGCATGGAAAGCTGAAGCTAAGATTTCATCCTTAGACCAGAAGCCAGCGAAGGGGGGAATTCCACAAATCGCCAGCGTGCCAATTAAAAAAGTGGTGCCAGTAATTGGCATATATTTACGCAACCCCCCCATCAAGCGCATATCCTGGGCAAGGGCGGGATCATGGCCAACTACCTCTTCCATGCCATGAATTACTGAGCCAGAACCCAAAAACAGCATCGCCTTAAAGTAGGCATGGGTCATCAGGTGAAACAGCCCCGCACTGTAGGCTCCCACTCCCATCGCCATTACCATATAGCCCAACTGGGAAATGGTGGAATAGGCTAGCCCCTTCTTAATATCATTTTGGGTAATGGCAATGGTTGCGCCCAAAAAGGCAGTAAACGCGCCAGTGTAAGCAATGATGTTCATCACCTCTGGCAAATGCTCAAAGGTGGGGAACATGCGGGCAATCAAGAATACTCCCGCCGCTACCATGGTGGCTGCGTGGATCAAGGCCGAAATCGGGGTAGGCCCCTCCATTGCATCGGGCAACCAGACATGAAGGGGAAATTGAGCCGACTTTGCTGCCGGTCCCATAAACACTAGGACGGCAAATAGACCCGCCAAGAAACTGCTAATACTACCCGTATCGATCGCGATCGCTAACCTACTACCCATCTCTTCAAACTCAAAGGTGCCGGTAGCCCAATAGATGCCCAGCATACCCAACAACAGACCAAAGTCCCCCACGCGGTTAGTGACAAAGGCTTTCTGGCAAGCATCAGCCGCAGCCTGGCGATCATACCAAAAGCCAATTAACAAGTAGGAGCACATCCCCACTAGTTCCCAGAAAATATAAATTTGTACCAGATTAGGGCTAACTACTAGCCCCAGCATGGAAGAGCTAAATAGGCTCAAGTAGGCATAAAATCTGACATAGCCTGGATCATGAGCCATGTAGCCATTGGTGTAGATCTGCACCAAAAATGCCACCGTGGTCACAATCAGCAGCATCACTGCCCCCAGGGGGTCGATGCCCAAGCCCATATTGAGGTGAAAACTGCCTGCACTTGCCCACTCAAAGGTGGAGAGATAGGGGGCATGGCCTTGGAGTTGGCTCCACAAAATATTTGCTGCCAAAAACATCGAAGCACCCGTAGCAGATACGCTCAAAATCGCACAGGGTTGACGTAGCTTGCTAGTGGTATCGCCAAAGGTGATCAAGCCCAGGCCAATGATCGCTGCTGCCATCAAAGGTAGAACCGGAATCAGCCAAGCGTATTGATATGGGAAGTCCATGGTTGTTGTGGATAAACTCTTGTCCTAGTCTACTATAGGCAGATTTGGCAGAAAAGGATCTAAATCCGATTTTTAGACGTAGACTTGATTGTAAAAACTTTCTGTCTGAACTCAAAAATCATGAAACGACGTTTTTTAAGCTATTTGCTAATTGCCCTGTTTAGCTGCTGCGTTTGGGTTGGGTTACCACTAATGGCTCAAAGCCAGTCTCCACGAGTTTCCTACAGTGCATCCCTCAATGCCAATGAAATTGTGCCCAGCCCTGTGAATACTGGTGCTTCTGGTGAAGTTGGGGCAGTACTAATTGGAGACCGCTTAGTAGTCAGAGGCGGATTTCGTAACCTTTCCAGCCAGTTGCGGGACTATGCTACTGACCCATTGAATCCCCCCAATCCCAACATTACTTCTGGCATTCATCTCCATCGTGGCGCGGCCAATGAAAATGGGCCATTTCAGTTTGCCCTTTCAGTCAATCTTGAGCCTGGACTGTTGAGCGGTAGCTTCAAGGGCGAAACTAAGCTCAATCAAGAGCAGATCCAAGCCTTGACCAGTGGCAAGATGTATGTAGATCTGCACACTAAAGCCAACCGCGCTGGAGAACTACGGGGAATCCTTAAGCCCGTCTAGGTTTCTGCTGGAGGCTGGAGCGGCAGGGTGAAATAGAAGGTCGTACCTTTGCCTACCTCACTCTCCAGCCCGATTTCGCCGCCGTGATGCTCAACAATTTCCTTCGAGATCGGTAAACCCAATCCTGTACCCTGAGGTTTCTTAGTGAGGGTATCGCCCACTTGTTTGAATTTTTCAAACACCTTGGGTAAATCCTCCGGCGCGATCCCAATTCCTTGGTCAATCACACACACCCGAATCTGATCCCTCACTAATTCAGCAGTGCAGGTGACTGAGCCAGTGGATTGAAACTTCACAGCGTTAGAGATCAAGTTGATTACCACTTGAATCAGGCGATCTTGATCAGCATTGATGATTGGTAGATTGGGCTGAATCTGTTTGATCGCTTCTAGACCTTTCTGTTCAAATAGGGCGGAAGTGGCTGCCATTGCTCGCTCGATCACATCTTGAATCGAAGTAGGCTCCATCTTCCAGTCAATTTTGCCGGCTTCCATTTTGGCAATGTCTAGCACCTCATTAATTAACTTAGTTAAACGAGTACCTTCCGAGACGATAATTTCAATATTTTCGGTGACTTGGCGCACGGTGCGCTGAATTTTCTTTTCATCTTGAGGTACCAAGGGAAAGATCGTTTCTTCTAATTTTTTCTGAATCAGTTTGGCAAAGCCCAGAACCGAAGTCAGGGGAGTCCGCAGTTCATGGGAGACCGAAGAGACAAATTCTGTCTTCATTCGATCCACTTCTTTCTCAACCGTAATATCCCGAATCAAGATCACTGATCCCACATAGCCTGAGAAGTCGGTATCACCCGAGTGATGATCATCCTGTTTCGAATCTTCTCCATACCGAAAAATTGAAGTGGCTACTGCTTTACCTGTGCCCTGGTTCGGCAGGCTAAACTCGGCGCTAAAGGCTTGCTTAGCACATTTGCGGGTACTGATAATGAGGTTGTCAATGTCGGCAGTGTCAAAAACTTGGCGAAAATTGTGGCCGATTACCTGTTCTGCCTCTAGTTTCATCATGTTCAGCAAAGCACGGTTAGATTGGCTAATCTTGTCTTCGGCATCAATCACCACTAGGCCATCTACCATGTTGTCAATAATTGCTTTGATTTCACTGGTGCGCTGATTGACTTTCTGCTCTAGGGTGCGGCTATAGTCCGCCAGTTGTTCGCCAGATTGTTTGATCTGGCTGGTCATTTGGTTAAAGGCTTGAGCTAATACCCCAATTTCATCTTCGGTCATCACGGGCGCGATCGCGTTTAAGTTTCCTTCTGACACATTAATCGCAGTATCAGCGATCGCCAAAATTGGTTGGGTAATTCGTCTAGCAATTAGATACACCACCGTCATCAGAATCCCCGCACTACTTAACCCGATCAGCAAGATTTCTCTAGCCAGGCGATTAGCCGGCTCAAACGCTTCTGCCTGACTCATTTCTGCCATCAGAGCAAGATTCTGTTTGCTTGACCAGTTGTAGGTACCAATCACTGGTACTTGGCGATAGTTTAAATACAGACCCGTGCCACTACGACCGCGCATCGCCGCATCAATCCCAGGACTATTCACGCCATCGGGGAATTTGGCAATGGTTTCTTGATCCCCAGAAATAAAAGCATTCTTGGATTCCAGGCTGCCGACTAAATAGGTTTCACCGCTATCACCTAAGCCAGTACGCTCACGGATAATGCGATCGACCCCTTCTAGGTCAAGGTTCATGGCAATTACGGCAATTCTTGCCCCTTTGGGATTGAGGATGGGGGTGGCAAAGGTGATCTCTGGCTCTCCCCTCAAAGTAGAAGTATAAAAGGTCGGTTTTACTACTCCAGAGGTTCTGGTGAAATAGGTGGTGGTATTGCCCAGGGGCTGATATTTGCCGATATCTTCGGGGTTGCGGGAGTATAAAACAATGCCGCTACCGCTCAGTACCAGAATTTGGGAAATGCTGGGCTTAGTGCTTGCTACTTCGGTGAGGTATTTGCCGAGTTCTTTCAAGTTTTGGGTATAGGCTGGGGTGTTAGCTTTAGCTGCCAGCAGGACTTCAATGTTTGCCTGCAGGGAGGGGGTCTTGCTAATCAGCAGTACATCTCGCCGTTGATTGTCCAGCCATTCATTTACCTGAAAGTCCTTGAGCGAAGTTGCCACACTCAAGCGATCGTATACTGACTTGGTAAGAGAATCTCGCGCCCGAAAATATGCGGATAAAGCCACCAGCACTACCGTCACCAAAGATAAAAATGAAAAGTAGGTAACTAGTTGTAAAAGTAGGCTTTTCTTGAAAAAGTTAATCATTTCCAGTCAGCAAATATTTGCTTGATTTTAGCGATCGCGGTCTCAGCAGCCTGTTCAGGGGAAGCCTCACTGCGAGCTATGCTTTGAATTGCTGCGCCCCAAACATTCTGTAATTGTACCTGACTATAGGCGGGATTGAGAGTGTGGGGGAAGGGCAGGGCGCGACTAAATTGCTGAATTGCCACAGAAATATGGGGATCTTTAGATTTTTTCCAGAAAGGATCATCTAGTAGTTTGGGCATCACCGGGAAAAATCTGGCTTGGGATCCTTGAATGTATGCCCCCAAGTTTTCTGGCTTAGTGAGGTAGGTGAGAAACTCCTTAGCAGCTTGCTTCTGAGTCGAAGATTCAAAGATGACCGCTTGTTTCAATGCCACTTTATAATCCATGGGTGCGCCAGAAAGCTTGTTGGGAAAACCAACAGTGGCAATTTTGTTGAGGTAGATTTCCTGATCTTGCTTTTGAGATACTGGAATAGAGAGGGAAGGATTGGCAGACATCAGAACCCCACGACTCAAGAAAGAAACATTGTTATCAGGGTCACCCCACTCCACCGCCTTGGGCGGCACAAATCCTGTCTTATATAAATCGGCGTATTGTTTGAGGGCTGCCACAATGCCCTGGCGCACTTGAGGTTGGTCAAGCTGCAGTTGTCCCTGCTGATCCAGCAGCTTGAGACCGTAGGCTTCTAGAAAATATTCAAATTGAAAAAAGGTATCGGTGGCAGTGTTGGACATGGGCATCCCTAGGCCATAGATCTGCTTGGTATCTTGATTGGCACGGGCTTTGGCCTGTAGGGCTTGCCAGAATTGCCAAAACCTGTTCCAGTCCTTGGGAATATCTGCCTTGGTGAGACCCTGTTGCTTGAGCAAATCTTGCCAGTAGTGAATATGGTTGGCTTGCTGAGCGATCGGAATGGCAAAATAACCGCGCTTTTGGGTGAGATTGTTTTGGTAGGAAACCGCCGATAGGGCGCTAGGCAAAAACACATCTTTGATCGGCTCAATCACGTCTGAAACATCAGCCAGTTTGCCATCCCAGGCGAGTCGGGGAATCAGGTTGAAATCTGCACTGTAGCTGTAAAGCACATCAGGAGTCACATTATTTGCGATCGCGTTGTTCACTTCCCTGGCCAGATCTTTTTCACTGTAGATGGTGAGATTAGCTTTTTTGCCGCTAGCTTTTTCCCAGTCGCCAACTATTTTGCGAATTGCTTCAGTCTCTTCAGGGAAATAGCCTTCGTTCCACCAAATGGTGAATTCTTTGCTGTCAGAGGTTTGTGAAGTATTCAGGCTCTGGTTAGTGCAGTTGGACAGCCCCAGAGTCAATCCTAGGGCAAGAGCAAAGAGCAAGGCTAGAGACAAGAACCTTTTGAGCATAAGTTTAAGACTGACTGATTGCCAAAGTGATTCCTAGCATAATACAGTCCAATCCAGCTTTGTTGGCTAAGTTTTTATATGTTTAGATTTAGCTTGACAAAATTACCTGAGTAGGGGCTACCCAGTCTGATTTAAGAAGTGTTGTAAAAAGCGAGTCTGAGGGCAAAGCCCCACACCCCATCTCTAGTGAAGATTTGCCGAATTGGGATGAGCGCTTGACCTAAGGGCAGGAATATAAAGCCCGTTTGGCTAAAGCATACTTTGGGTAACTTCAAGGTAAAGTATAATAAACCTACAAGATAAAAGCATGGAATAGGGCTTGCCATCAAAGATCGCTGGAAGAAAACCTGATCAAAGACTCCCTGTTATGAATCACCCCAAACTATTCCGTGTAGCCCAAAAGTTTGAGCAATCTTGTATAGACTGCATTAATACTGCTGTTAGGAGCGAAATCGCCAGGATTGCCCCCCCCATCAGCCCAGGTCAGTCGGTAGCTGTGGCAGTTGGTAGCCGTGGGATTGATCGCCACCATTTAATCGTCAAAGCTGTAATTGACTACCTCCTGGATTTGGAAGCCCAGCCCTACATTGTGCCAGCGATGGGCAGTCACGGGGGCGCAACCGCCGATGGTCAAGCGGCAATTCTGGCGGGGTTTGGCATTGACGAACAGAATATGGGGGTGCCGGTGCGGGCTTCCATGGAGGTGGTGCAGTTGGGTAAGACTGAGTTTGGTATGCCAGTTTATTTTGATCGCTGGGCATCTGAGGCTGATCATTTGGTATTGGTCAACCGCATTAAGCCTCATACTAGATTTGCGGGCAAGATTGAAAGTGGCCTAGTTAAGATGTTGGCGATCGGGTTGGGCAAGCAGGTGGGTGCTTCGACTTACCATAAGGCCTTTGCCAATTTTTCCTTTGATCGGGTGGTGCGTAGTATTTACGAAATTGTCCGCGATCGCATTCCCGTGGCTTTTGGTCTGGCGGTGCTGGAAAATGGCTATCAAAAGACTGCTCAAGTCACTGCTGTACCTGCTGTTAGCATTGTTGAAATTGAAGAGCAACTTTTACGCCAAGCCAAGACTTGGTTTCCAGGTTTGCCCTTTAGGGAGGTGGACATTTTAATCATTGACCAAGTGGGCAAGGACATTAGTGGGGCGGGTATGGACACGAATGTAACTGGGCTAAAGCGGCTCTTTTGTGACCAAATTGAAGGAGAACTGCCCCAAATTAAGCGCATTTATCTACGAGATCTCACCGATGCCAGCCGTGGCAATGCGATGGGATTTGGTTTGGCAGATTTTGTCAGCACTAAGTTGGTGAATAAGGTAGATTTTACTGCCACTTACATGAATGCGGTGACGGGTCAGAATTTGCGGGGTGCAGCTACACCTGTACATTTTGATAGCGATCGCCAGGTACTAGGAGCGGCTTTTAGTATGATCGGGGCAGTAGATCCAGAAAATGCCAAGATCATCTGGATCAAAAACACCAGGGATCTAACCGAGGTGGAACTATCCTGTGCCTATTTAGAAGCGGTGGTGGCAAGGCTAGACTTGCAGGTGCTGACTGGCTTAAGATCCCCTAGTTTTGACCAAGATGGTAATTTGCCAGATTTTGATCAGTTTGGGCAAGTGGGCTTGTTTTCGCCAGAACAGTTCCTTGACCGCGGCATTGATGAGCAGATGAAGCTGGAACTACAGCGCTGGACTCTGCTAGATGATCTCACCCATGTGCTAAATCGCCACAGTTTTGAGTTGTGTTTGGAGCAGAAGTGGCAGCAGTCAGCGATCGCAGGATTACCTTTGACTCTGATTCTAGTCAAAATCGCGCCTTTGCCGCCCACCCGCAGTTTTAATGATTTGAATGATGACTGCCTGATTGAGATTGCTAGATTGATTGGCAATGTGCCCCAGAGCGATCGCTTGGTAGCCCGTTATGAGCTTGATTGTTTTGCCTTGTTGTTGGGTACGGGCGATCGCCCTGAGATTTTAACCACCATAGTGGCAGTTAAGCAGGCACTGGGCTTGATGAATGTGTTTCAGCAGGGGCACTTCGGTTTCCGCTTTGGCATTGCCAATACTAAACCTCGGTTAGAGATTTCGGCGCAGAAGTTGATCGATCTGGCTAACCAATGCCTGGGGGAGGCGCAGCAGGGTGATGTAGATTTTATCCTTCACTGTTTGGAAGCTCAACCTAGCTAGCAACTGCTAAAAGGCAAAGGGGTCTTCCTCTTCTGAATTTGATCGAGTTGCTTGATTGCCGCCCAAAACTAAATCTTGGGTTTCGCGTGGCCGTGGCTCTAGCACCTGAATAAAAGCGATCGCTTGCTGCCAAATAATCATCGGTTCACCCAAGTCTGGCTCGAAGCCCAAGCAATCAAAATCAATCCAGCGCAGTTTGCCAGGTACTTGGTCACCAGTGAGTAGTT
>JANRLH010000052.1:0-6344 GCA_033762795.1 Pseudanabaenaceae cyanobacterium bins.68 | reverse complement strand
TTGGCAAAATCCAGAATGTTTGTGATTTAGCTGCAACTTTGCTACTATGATAACCTAAAAAATCTTCAGGGTGACTGGCGCAATGGTAGCGCGTCGGACTCTTAATCCGCTGGTTCTGGGTTCAAATCCCAGGTCACCCATGTTACCAGATAACACTTTCAGCCATTTACTAAAACCATCAAAAATAGCCTAGCCTAAAATTCAGACTAAAATCAAACAAGTTGAGTGGGATCATACTCTCTGACTTCTATAATTTTGCTTCTAGTTTCCCCACACTTAGGAGTCGGATTTTGGATCTCAACTCGTTTAATTGGGCAGCCATCCCCCCAGAACTCTACTGTTCTAAATTCCTCTTGGCAGCTAGAAAATATTGGAGCGCTTCCCGTCTCTAGTTGGCATGGGCAAAGCAAGGGAGCCTCTTCACAGGTCAATTTGAATTTTTGAACGCAAAATTCAAACAGTATCTGAGCAACCCCTAAATAATAATTTTTGCTAGTGCGTTTAAAAAGAGGCACTCTAGAGCGGTCTTGAAAATACACACCTGTCCCAGTTAGCCCTCTTGACACCCATGTAGCGGGGCAATTAATCTCAAAAGCTGCTCTATTCTCTTGGCTTACATGGATACAATACCCTTGTAATGGTGAGCATGGTCTACCATCGGAACCAGTAGTTAAACCACTTAAAGGAGTTGGTACTAAATACGTTGTTAGGATTCTTGTACCGCCATTGTGCTCTTGCGTTTGCACGTAAGGAGCGCTGGCAGTATTGAAATCGCTCAAGCTGCCTCCATTGGTGTAGTTAATGCCCTCTTGCCCTTCAATAGTAAAGAACGTGCCAAACGAACCAGGTAATTGGTTAATAGTCCATAGTGGGGGTTCTGAAGATAGGTAGACTAAAAAACATTGCTCATTGGCTGATCCGTAGGTTTGGTTTAGATTTTGTACCAATCCGTTCGCCTGATCTGAGGTGCTCAATTCATTCGCCCATCCGTTAACAAGAAATTCCATAGTCCAACCGCGATCAAAAACCTGTTCTGTGATATTTTCGGTCGAACGGCTTTTAATTATGCCATTACATTTTATATAGATTAATGGCACGGGTGGCGGTTGATCTGGTGTAGGCACTGGTGTAGCACACTTGCAATATTTAAACCAATTTTCATACCAGAACAGATCAGTTAGGTAGCTAATCAACAGATCGCCATCTCCTAGCAACGCGCCAAGCAGGGCAACCTTGAGTTGTTCTGGAGTTGCCAGATTTTGCACCAATGGACGCGATCGGCAAAACACATTAGTGTCTATTGACACTCGTTCAATCGGATCAGGCACCCTAGGAGTCAATCCAAAGGCATCATAGATTTTTTCGGCGATCCGCCACACAATTAGTTCTGTGCCGCCAGACGCGAATCGCTGCCTGGCTTGCCCTGTCAAGGCATCCAAAATGGCTAACCCAATTATTTGAGCTAATGTATCCAAAAATGCACAGTTACCCGTGTTGATGTCTAGGATGTTGCAAATCAGCCCTACATCCAACTGGATAGTTATCGGCGCATCAGGTAGCGGCACACCTACATTACTATCGCAATCTTGTACTGCCATCTATCCCCCTGGGTCGCTATCCGTGCCCACATCATTATTGCCATCGCCATCAAAATCAATAAAGATTAACCCATCATCAGGTGGATCATTATTGCCGCCATTGCTGGCACCCCCGCCGCTACCAGTGCCTTCGATTTCCGCGTATACTAGGGTTATCGATGCACCGACAAATGGAGGCAAATAAACCAAGGCAGTAGTAGCTGGCACATTGCCAACCAGTTTAGGCACTGTGACAGTCTGAACCTGCCAGGTTAATGGAATTTCCTGGCTAAATCCAGTTGAGACATTAACAGCTATTCCTGTTGGGTCAGTTGTGGGAATGATGCCAGCAAAGCTCACCCCGCCTAAATCGAACTTATCTGGCAGTTGATACTGAATAGCTGGTGTGCCATTGGGTAGGTTGTTTTGCTGCCCAGGTTGCACAGTCTGACTAAAGCGCCGCCCATATCCGACAGGAATAGCTGTTATTGTGATAACTAATGCTCTGGCGCTCACCCCTAGCGGCAATACAACCGAACCCTGCCCTGCAAAAATCAGAACGGTCTTGTATGTTTCTGGTACATCACTGCCCCCGCCAGTTAATTGATTGATTCCATAATCAAGCAACTTATCGATAATCAAGCGCTTCAAATCTGATTTTGGAATCGCTACCTTTGCCAGTAACGCAATCAGCGCATTGATAGCCTGAGCTTTCGCAAGAGTGCCACCTACAGATACGATTGCCCCAGGTATTGCTAAAAGCATTAGCTATTCCCCCCTGGTAGGGTATCTGGGACAAACGGCTTAGTTGCAATATCGATCGTCTTTAACAAATCTAAAAAAAACTTATTCAGATCGGCTTCTATCCGCTGAATTTCAGCATCGCTATTGGAATCCTCAAAGGAGAAAGTAGAATCAAATTTAAGCTTACCTTGGTTATCCCACACCTTTGGAGTCTCAAACTCAATTAGCTCACTGGCAGCTATGCCTGATTCAATTCGCCCTTTTAATTCGGCTATTACTTCGCTTACCCGTTGGCTGAGGCGCTCTGGTGAGTATGCAGTATTCTCTAGGGATTTAATTAGATTGTTTAATTCGCTCCTTAACCCACATATTTTTAGCAGTTCGCAATCGCTGCTTTGACTAGGTTGGTTGCCCTGATTAGACGGGGTAGCAGCGGCTACTTTCTGATTTAGCCAAGCAGTAAAATCGATAAACTGCACAGATATGACTGCTTCAACTGCTGGCTTAATTGGAGTATCCAGATTGTCAAACACGATTGAGAATGTCGCAAAATCCCCATCGCTCTTGATTAACTCAGGGCATCCAGACAGGGACAATAATATACTCCCTTCGCATAATTTCTCATAGACCAGTTCTAGCTGCTCAAAAATCAGCGTTAGGGCAAAGCTAGAACTAGGCGGCGGGTTAGACACAAGGCTGGCTAAAAATTCATTCGCAACTTGGCATAACTTCTATTAAGTTGTCAATCCTTGACAACTTGAAAATCAAAATGTTAGCAATCTGGGCGTAGTTGATTTTGCATAACTTAACAACATGGCAACTTTAGATTTGAATGCCAAATTCACCGCACCTGATGCGAATGAGAACGATTCACGGAAATACATGAAATACACTAGCGATTTCGGCGTAGAGTACGCGGTTCTGATTTCAGAAAATATTGGCGAAACTTTCGATTTTGAAGATATTGATGCGGCTAACACTCCCGCCCTTCCCCAGGGGTTTGAAATGCGGCGTGTCTATGCAGTAGATGCCAGCGGCAAAGTGCGCGCATCCTACCCCGTGGGCAATCCTGCCAGCGATGTGTATCGAGAGGGTGGCACTGTTGTAGCCCCTCGGAAGGGAAAAGCAGACGGGTTGCTGTTGCGGTTTACTGGTTCGGTAGGAGAGAAGAAACGGTTCGTTTCTTCTGATGATACGGGTCAAAATTCGGGCGATAACACTTAGATCTAATTTGATTCTCTTTTTTCTGATTAATTTTATTTGGAGTTTTTTATGTTTCAATTTGATCGGTATGAAACGCCATTGTTTGAAGCGATTTTTGCACCGCTACTTGACGCAGGTTTTACGGACAATTTCAAGGCGTTTAATGTCGATAGCCTGCAACCCCGCAATGATCGAGATGCAAATGATCCTAGGGCATTTCTGTATAACCTACTAGATACCGTGTTTACTAATTTGAATACCCTGAACCCTAGGTTGGGGGGATTGCAAATTACTCGCACCTATTCGACTGTTAACGGATTGCCCAGAGTGGTCTTCGGCGTGACCTTTAACTTTAGCGACATTAGGAACAGGGTATTAATTACCGATCCTGCTCTGGATGCGTTAGTGCCGCCGATTGAGCCGCCAGTTTAGTAGTTAAATAAGATTGGGATTAGAAAATGGAACTAGTTAGTTTGGGGATTCTAATCCCATTTGTATTTTGGCAGGTCGACAAGACCGTGAAATTGAACCAAGATAATGCTAGGCAAGACCAGGCAATCAAGGAATTGCACGATTGCCTAGACAGTGTTAGCGACAGGCTAGATCGGCAAATTGAAGTAAGCGCGATTAGAGATGAAGCTACCCAGGCTCTAATTCAGAAGATTTGGGATAGACTAAACCGATAAAATTTGAGTTAGTCTAGTAGTGGTTATCCTACAGAGGAACGCATGGCACAATTTAAGGATCTGCAATCTGCCCACTGGACAGAGTTAAAAGGGAATAGATTTCTGATCAGACCTCACCCAGCGATGTTTACCCCTAATGGGCTACGTCATAATTGCAAAATTGGGAACCTAAAAAAAGATCTAGATATGCAACTTTACTCCGTGCTGTTTGATGCTGATTACCTCAGGGGATATTTTGCCCAGCATTTTAGAGCGTGTTTAGACACTGACGAAAATCGCATAAAAACCTACATTAATTTGTGCCCTGTCCTAAGAGACAACTGTACTGTTTTTTAGAGTGCTGACTTCCCAAGTAAAGAAAACGTTCTAGTAACATAGAACGTTTTTTATTTTACAAATTCAGCTTTTTGGCAAGATTTGGCAGATTCCATTGGTAGGTTTTTCTAATCGCGTCAGGCTTGCCAATTTCGCGGTAGTGAATGCCTGGTTTTAGGTCTGGCAGTTTGCGCCGCAGTTGCCTAGGGGTGAGTTCTAGGGCGGCACAGATCTGGGCAGTGGTGAGCCAGTTCAGCTTTTTACCCATCTCAGATCTCCCAGGGCAAACTGATTACTAAATACCCAAGTTTTGCCCCTAATGGTGGCAGTATCCCCGGCGATCGCTTCAACTGTCGCAACCTGCCCCCTTAGTGATCCTTTGAGGATCTCTACTCTGTCACCAGGTTTTATAGGTTTTTTTGCATGAAATTCACTTTTTTGTTTTTCGGGCAAACTACTTTTGCAAGGGTCATATGGGTCATGGGTCATTGGTTTTGAATTGACTATATGACCTACACTAACGGTAGATGACTCATCTATAGATATATGGGTCATACCTGCATCTCTCTCTGCGTCTGGGTTATGACCCAATGACTCACATGACCCTTGTTTTTTGCGTAGCCATTTTTTACCCTTCATGGTGTGTACTTTCTCCCATTCAAGGTTGCGTAGGATCTCAGCTACGCGATTTTGAGACCGGCGATCTTGGCGATCTAGATCCAGCTTGAGACAGTCGGTTAGGATGTCTGAGGTTTTCACTTCTGAGAGATTAGCCACAAACTCCCTAATTGGGTCTTCCCAAGGGTCTTCAGACCTGAAATATTTGTTCAGTTCTTCCCTCACCTGGTCTAGGTCTTGAGACAGGTACACTGATTCACCCTGTTTGTAGAGGGCTACTGCTGCTGCCCAGAGTTGATCTCTTTGTACTCTGACGGCTTCGATGTCTATGGGGGTGGTGATAGGGATCACCCAAAAGCGGCGATCGCCGGTGCTGTCCTGTAAAAATTCCACATTGTTGCAACTCCCCACAATAATGAACTTCCTGGCAAAGCTCTGGGTAGATCTGCCAAAGGGAATCCGGAAGTTGTCGTACTGGCGGCTAAGAAATGCTTTGATCACCGATACATCGTTTTTGTTGGAGATTTTCTCAATCTCGCCTAATTCTTCAATCCAGTATTTATGCAGTAGTTGCTTGTCGTCTTTTTCAAAGCCGCACACGTTGTCATCAAACCACTGATCACCAGCTAAGACGCGCCAAAAAGTGGATTTACCTAAGCCTTGCTTACCCTGAAATACTAGGGCGGTGTCAAATTTGCAGCCTGGCTCATAGGTTCGCTTTACTGCGCCCACTAAGGTCTTTTTCAGATAGGTGTTGTTGATCGGTTCTTCGGTGCCTAGGTAGCGGTTGGCGGCATTGTCTAAAAGATGGATGGTGCTGTCTCCATATTTGGCGTAGCACTGCTCTAGGTAGTCTTTGACTGGATCATATTCTCTCTGGCTGGCAAAAAGTAGAAAAGCATCGATGATCAGATCTTTGCCTACGCATAGTCCGTAGTCTTCGAGCGCTTGAAGGTAAAGATAGTCTGGTTTGATTGGCTGGGTGTCTAGCTCTACCTGGTTACCCCTGAGGTTTAATTTAAGCCGATCAGCGTAGATCTTCCTCAGATTTTTGATCTCTTGTTGCTTACGGCTAATTACCTTGTCTGGCTCATTCTCTTGAGTCTGCTTGCGCCAGGCTTCAAAGGGTAGGGCTGCCTCTACCAGTTTGGCTAGGGCTTGATGCCCATGGGCTACGGCGTAGTCATCGATGCCTTTGGTT
>JANRLH010000051.1:0-69627 GCA_033762795.1 Pseudanabaenaceae cyanobacterium bins.68 | reverse complement strand
CCCATGCCAGGGTACCTAAATTAGAGATTCGCACTCCAGGAGATCGCCCGACCATCGTTGACCTGGTGAGCGATCGCTACCTCATTGGTCGCAACCCCCAAAAATGTGAAATTGTGATTGAGACGCCTTTGGTGAGCCAAGTTCATGCGGAATTGGTCAGGGATTCTCGCCAGTCTAAACTCACTAACTTTGCGATCAAAGATCAAAATTCTACCAATGGCATCTACAAACAACGCCAGCGGATTCAGGCTGCCCCCCTCAAACATAACAGTGTGATTAGTCTGGGCCCACCAGAATTGGCAGCAGTGGTGAGCCTTCGCTATCTTGATCCCCCTCCCTGGTATGTGCGGGGTCTGAAGTATGCAGGCTTAGGTGGGCTTGGTTTGATCGTTTTAGCGATCGGGGCAGTGATCCTAGAAATCCAACGGGTGCCGAATCTGCGTCCTTTGCCCGTGTCCGAACAGGGGCCGATTGAAATATTGGCGGGGGATGGCAAGACTAGCATAGGTCCTAGTGATACCCCCAAGCATACGGAACTAAATCGCCTTGAGGACTTTGGGACTTACATTCCCATGGCAGTAATTGCTTCAGAAGATAGCTCTTTCTATTGGAATCTGGGCATTGATCCCGTGGGCATTACCAGAGCGATCGTCACTAATGTGCAGAAAAGAGAACTGCGAGAAGGAGCTAGTACAATTACCCAACAGCTAGCCCGTAATCTGTTGGGCAGTACCTATGTGGGCAGAGAAGATTCTCCTGGGCGCAAGTGGCGGGAAATGGTAGCGGCAATTAAGCTGACTTTTACCTATGCTAAGCCGGAGATTTTAGGTTTCTATCTCAATCGGGTATATTTGGGCAATGGAGTTTATGGATTCCAAGACGCGGCGAAGCTGTATTTCAATAAGTCGGCGGCGGATCTAGATCTATCTGAAGCGGCTACTCTGGCGGGGATCCTCCCTGCTCCCAACTTGATCAATCCTTTTCGCAATCGTAAATTGGCGATTGAATATCGTGATCGGGTACTGTTGCGATTAGTGAATTTAGGCAAAATTTCTGCCACCGAAGGAGAGCGAGCCAGGAGATCAGTCTTAAAACTCAATGAAGCGGCTAAAGCCAATCTCCAAGGCACGATCGCCCCTTATTTTTACAGCCATGTGCTAGATGAACTCTACGGCCAATCAGAAGCGATCGCTAAAGAAGGGGGGCTAATTGTCGAAACCTACCTGGATTTGTCTATGCAGCAGGCGATGAATCGCACGGTTAAAGCCGAGATTGCCGCCCTAGGCAGTGCTAATGGATTTAGTCAAGCTGCGATGATCAGTCTAGACAGCAACAATGGTGGGATCTTGGCGATGGTAGGGGGAGCCAATTACCAGGTCAGCCAATTCAACCGTGCCACCCAAGCGAAGCGGCAGCCAGGTTCCACTTTTAAGCTATTTGCCTATGGGGCGGCTCTAGCTCAAGGCATTCCGCCGACAGCTACTTTTTCCTGCAATGGACTCAATGGCATTGGCAACTGCGAGAATGGCGGCGTTGGCGATTTGGATATGTATCGCGGCTTTGCCCTATCTGAGAACGCGATCGCGGTGCGGGTAGCTGAAGCGGCGGGGCTACCAAATGTGATTAAACTAGCGCAAACCATGGGGATCACTGCTGACCTCCAAGCCAATACCAATCTGGTGCTGGGCGGCTACGAAGTGACTATGCTGGAAATGATTGGTGCATTTGCCGCGATCGCTAACCAAGGTAACTATGTCAAACCCCATGGGATTAAAACTATCCTCGATAGTCGCGACTGTCAGGCACAACCTAGTGGAGAAGGATGGCGCAAAGTGCCGGCAACAGTGCTACCCCGCCCTGGCGCACCCTCTTTTTGTCGGGTAATCTTTGATGCTAGTCAAGATCTCAGCCCTCGCCCAGTATTATCTAGCACCGTTGCTAATACTCTACTGGAACTAATGGCAGGCACAGTTAGTTATGGCACTGGTCAAGGTGCAGCTATGCCTCAAGCTCAGGTGGTTGGTAAAACCGGCACCTCTGATCAAGGTCGCGATCTGTGGTTTATCGGGATTGTTCCCGCCCGAAACCTGGTGACTTCCCTCTGGCTGGGCAATGATCAGGGGGTAACCAATAGCAGCAGCGCGATCGCAGTTCAAGTTTGGGCGGCATATATGCGCCAGGTTTTATAGGCTAGCTTTTGCCGTTGGCATGGGGTTGAATTACACCATAACCGCCATGATTACGTTCATACACCACGTTGATTTCATTAGTTTCCTTATTGCGGAACACGAAAAAGTCATGGTCGATCAGTTCTAGCTGCTCTAGGGCTTCAGTCACGGTCATGGGCGGCATCGTAAAGTATTTATTGCGCACCACTTGAGCAGGTAGTTCTGGCACGCGATCGCTCTTGGGCTCAGGCATGGGAGGCTGCTCAGCGATCGCAATTCCAGTCTTGACCGTGGTTTGACTATGCTTGCGTTCTTTATACTTCCGCAGTTTACGGGCAATTTTATCAGCTACCAAGTCAATGCTGGCATAGAGATTCTCGCTCTTTTCTTCGGCTCTAATCACCGTGCCGTTGGCATAGACTGTGACCTCGGCGGCTTGATTGGCAGCAATGCGGGGGTTACGCGCCACAGACAAGTGCACATCTACTTCGGTAGTGAGGGTCTGAAAGTGACTGACCGCCTTATCAATTTTCTGTTCGACATATTCCCGAATGGCTGTAGTCAATTCAATGTTTTTGCCTTGGATCACGAGTTTCATGGTGATAACCTCCCTAGATGGTGGTATTGGATACTGGGTTTGAGTCTGTAGGATTTGAGATTTTTTTGGCGCATACTCCTTTCCCAGCCTAAAAGCAGAGCTACTGCAAGGAGTAGATCAATTTCCTTAAGCTCTACACTAAAGCTTCACGTGAAGCCTCCCATAAAGCTGCGTATGATCCTTAAGTTTTAAGGCTGACTCTATACCTTAGGTGCAATTAATCTATAGGATCACCTTAGCATTTTGGTTGAGCCTAAACCTGAATTGCTAACCTGTTCTTAACATAAGCTTAAGGTTAAGTAACAAATCCAGGTTGGCAAAGGGAGTCTGAGGGCACTCCACACCCCGATTAAAGCCTCTTTAAGGCTAAGAACTACCCAAGGACGGCTGATTCCCCCAGGGAGTAGCTTCTCAAAATGGCTGGCGCAGCGACCTTAGATTTTTAGATTTAAGGTTGTGTAAGTTAAAAACATAGCAACGAAACAAGAGGTCTTCTCCTATGGATGCAGCAATGTGGCAACGTTATCAAGATTGGCTCTACTACCACCATGAACTGGGCTTTTATCTGGATATTAGTCGCATGGGATTTGATGCTCAGTTTGTGGCCGAAATTGAACCCAAATTTGAGCGGGTATTTGCCCAGATGCGTGAGTTAGAGGCAGGTGCGATCGCTAACCCCGATGAACAGAGGATGGTGGGTCACTATTGGCTACGCGCCCCCGAACTGGCACCTGATCCAGCCCTGCGCCAAGATATCATTGACACCCTGGCGCAAATTCACCACTTTGTTACCCAAGTGCATCAAGGCACTATTCGTCCGCCCCAGGCAGAGCGGTTTCGGCATATTTTAGCCGTGGGCATTGGCGGATCTGCCCTGGGCCCCCAGTTTGTCTCCCAGGCTCTGGCAGGAGCGCAGCCGCCTTTAACTATTAGTTTTATTGACAATACCGATCCCGATGGCATTGATCTGGTACTGGCGAGTTTGGGACGCGATCGCTTAGCAGAAACCTTGGTGTTGATCACCTCCAAATCAGGCAGCACTCCCGAAGCAGCCAATGGCATGAAAGAGGTGCAGTTTGCCTTTACCCAAGCGGGTTTGAACTTTGCCGCCCAAGCAGTAGCGGTGACCGGTCATGGCAGCAGTTTAGAGCAGTTAGCCAAATCCCAAGGCTGGTTAGATACTTTCCCCATGCGTGATTGGGTGGGAGGGCGCACTTCCGAGCTTTCGGCGGTAGGGCTATTACCGGCGGCGTTGCAGGGGATCGAGATCAATGCCATGCTAGAGGGTGCCAAAATTATGGATAGTGCCACCAGGGTGCCAAGTTTACGCCAAAATCCGGCGGCTCTCCTAGCGATCGCTTGGTACTATGCCGGCAATGGTAAGGGCGAAAAAGACATGGTGATCCTGCCCTACAAGGATCGGTTAATGCTGTTTAGCCGCTACCTGCAACAACTGGTGATGGAGTCCCTGGGCAAGGAAAAAGACCTGGATGGCAAGGTAGTGCATCAGGGGATCGCCGTCTATGGCAATAAAGGCTCCACCGATCAACACGCCTATGTGCAGCAACTGCGGGAAGGTGTCCCCAATTTCTTTACCACTTTTATTGAGGTGTTGCAGGACACCGAAGCTGCTAGCCTTCACCCTGAGCTAGAGCCAGGCATCTTTAGCGGTGATTATTTGTCGGGTCTCTGGCAAGGCACTCGTCAAGCGCTCTATGAAAAAGGCAGAGGCTCAATTACGGTAACTTTACCGAGGGTGTCGGCGCGAGAAATCGGTGCCTTAATTGCCCTCTATGAACGGGCGGTGGGCTTTTATGGCTTTTTGATTAATGTCAATGCTTACCACCAGCCAGGGGTAGAAGCAGGCAAAAAGGCCGCTAACCAAGTGTTGGGCTTGCAACAAAAGCTGATCCAGGCAATTACCCAAACTGGCCACCCCCTCCGCCTTGATCAACTGGCCGCACAAGTGGGAGAACTAGAGCGCCAAGAGACGATTTATCATATTTTGCGCCATTTGCACGCCAATAACCGCCTCAAGCTTGCAGGTAACCTGGCTAAACCTAGCACCCTGTTGGTGTCGCTAAACTAGAAGGTGTTGCGCTCTTCCCACCCATGAGTTTAGAAGTCTTCCGTCTGCCTGCCCTGACTGATAATTATATTTTTCTACTCTACGACCCTGGTCAGCAAATCGCCGCCGTGGTTGATCCAGCCGAGCCGCAGCCAGTTCTGGCCAAGCTTGATCAACTAAATGTCCCTCTGGTGGCAATTTTTAACACCCATCACCATGGGGATCATGTGGGAGCTAATCGGGATCTACTGGCTAAATATCCCCAACTGCAAATCTATGGGGGCGATCGCGATCGGGGTCGGATTCCAGGGCAGCAATTTTTCTTGACTGCTGGGGATCAAGTGCGGTTTGGCGATCAGGTGGCAGAGGTATTTTTTATCCCTGGTCACACCCATGCCCACATTGCCTACTACTTTGCTGCTAGCGGTGATCTATTTTGCGGTGATACCCTGTTTGCTGGTGGTTGCGGCCGCTTGTTTGAAGGCACTCCCGCCCAGATGTGTGCTTCACTCCATCAACTACGTCAATTACCTGACCAGACTAGGGTGTGGTGCGCCCATGAGTATACTCTCAGCAACCTCAAATTTGCGATCGCAATCGAGCCAGATAACCTGGATCTGCAAGCTCGCCTAGAGCAGGTGCAAATTGCTAGATCCCAAGACCAGCCCACTATCCCCACCACCATTGGCTTAGAAAAGCGCACCAATCCGTTTTTACGCTGGGAACAACCAGCAGTGCAACAAAAAGCGGGCGGCACTTCGGCGGTGGAGGTGTTTGCCACCATTCGGGCGCTCAAGGATGTTTTTTAGGTGGATGGTTCGGGGGCAGTTTTGATAAATACAGTCCAGCCTGGCAACTCGGCAATTTGCACTTGCTGCCTAAACTCAGTCAGGTACTGCATCGGCGGTGATTTAGTCAGATCGCGGCTAGGAAATCGGGGCGGGAAAGCCACTAGCTGCAACTGGGCTGGCACATGGGCAAAAAAATGGCTAGGTTGAAGGGCATAGCCCCCCAGTCGCCGATCATAAAGCCCGTAGTGAAAATGGTAGAGCTTGCCTTCTGCCCATAAATGTGCCAGGGGATGAAAGGGAAAATACACTTGCCCGGCATGGCTTTTGGCATAGCGGTAGGCGATCGCTTGGGGATTAGAGTTTAAGTTAGCGATCGCCGCCCTGAACTCAGGTAAAGTGGGAAAGTGGATCACGGCTACAGCTACGAGGATGCCGCTCATGAACAGTTGGAATAAATGTTGGCGTTTTTGCTGCTCTAAGCCCAAGTAAAGATCTTGAACTAGCAACAGGGCAGCGATCGCGCCCATATATAAACTGGGACTGAGGGTATTTTCTACTCCCCCCACTTTCGCCCGTCCCAACAGACTAGTGCTGAGCAAAAAAATGGCAGCCAGTAAATTGATTGCCCAGGGGCGATCGCCCAACTCATCTACTTGATTTAACCTGGTAGCCTGCCGATAGCATCCCCATCCTGCCAAGGCCAAAATTCCTAAAGGCAAGACCCCATAGCCAGCCAATTCCGCCAAACTGCCGAGCAAAATACCTAAGCGATCGCTCGATCGCCAGGGATGACTAGCAGGCAAAACCACGGTATTAAACCACATCGCCCCAGGATCAAAACTTAGCCACAATCCCAGGGAAATGCCTAGCCCACTCAGCCCCAGCCCATAGGCATAATTTTTTAAATCCCCCAACCGCCGCCGCAGCCAAAGATAAGTAGGGATAGCGAACACCACCGGCACCATGGTCTGTTTCCCATAGACCGCTAGTACCACCACCACCGCCCCCCACCCCACCCGCCCCCCCCAGACTAGCCAGAGGGCTAAAGCCGATAGACCCAAAGCTGGGGCATCTGCATGAATACTAAAACCAGAGAAAGCCAAGGGCGGACAGGTCAAGCTCCACCAGCCAAACCCTGCCCACAACAGGATGCCAAATCCTCCTGCTCTTAGCCACAACGCCACCGGCACCAGAAACCACACCATAGCGATCGCCGTCCCCACCATCACCGCCGCCGAAATATCGCCACTGACAGCCGCCGGCAAATAGGCAAGATAGGTAAGCGGTGGATAAACCGTATTCAAGATCGGGTCTTGAGCGATCGCCCCATAGATGGCATAGCCCTTCAGCCAGGCAAAGGTAGGAGCCAACCGCGCCGCCCCCCAGCCATCACCCCAGCTAGGCGACTCCAGGATCTTAATTGCCAAAGTCAAACCTAGACTGGTTAAAACTCCAGCGATCGCCACCCCAATAATTCTTTGTTTTCGGTCTATCAATTGCATAAGTCTCGCCAACCGTGGTAATATGCTAGACTTCAATAAGTAAAATTAGCGCTAAACCCATCTACCATGCCACTGTTGCAAGAGCGTAAGCAAGAAATTATCACCGAATATCAACAACATAGCAATGATAACGGTTCCGCTACTGTTCAAGTAGCCATGATCACTGATCGGATCAACCAGATCAGCGCCCACCTCAAGCTGCACAACAAAGACTTCTCTTCTCGTCGCAGCCTCATGAAACTGATTGGTCAGCGCAAGCGTTTACTCGCCTACATTCGTAGCCATAGCGTAGATACCTATCGGGAACTGACTGCCAAGCTCAAAATTAGAGGCTAAGTGCATATGCAGCGCATTCCCTTTGAACCAAATTCCAAAAAAAAGCGAGCTGCAGCCAACTCTAGCCAATCTTCCCCTCCCAATAAAAATTCCAGTAAAAAAAACAACCAAAAGCTCAACCCAAAGCAGCCCTCGACCTCTGAGCGCAATAACCAGCGTGATAACCAGCGTGATAACTTAGGCATTCCTAAAACAGTAAGCGATCGGATGGTTAGACGTTCAGCCTTATTTTGCGGCATTCCCACTGGACTAGGATTCATGATCCTAATCGCCAGCTACATCGTGGTATCGCGGCACCTACTTGAGCTACCCAATACCCTGGTACTATTTTTTAGTCTAGGTTTAACTGGGATCGGCGTGTTAGGACTGAGCTATGGTGCTTTATCCGCCTCCTGGGATGAAGACCGCCTAGGTAGCTGGTGGGGTGCTGCCGAATTTCAGCGCAACTTTAGCTACCTGACTGCCGCCTGGCGCAACCAGCGCAACTCGCCGCCTGATCATTCCCCCTAATTAACTGCCCCGTTACCTGCCATGATAGTAGTCCTCAAGTCCGGCACCGATTCCCAAGAGATTGATCGCATCTGTGACCAGCTTAAAACCTGGGGGCTATCACCCGAAAAAATCATTGGCACTCACAAGGTTGTCCTGGGTTTAGTGGGGGAGACCGCCGAATTAAATCCTGATCGCTTGAGTGAAATTAGCGAAGCGATCGAGCAAGTACTACGGGTAGAACAACCCTATAAGCGAGCTAGCCGCCAATACCGTAACTACCAATCTAGCACCGTGATTGTCCCCACCCCCAACGGCGACATCCCCATCGGCGAAGGTCATCCTCTAGTAGTAACTGCCGGCCCTTGTTCCGTGGAAAGCGAAGAGATGATCATAGAAACTGCTCTCCAGGTGAAGGCAGCAGGGGCGCAATTTTTACGGGGTGGCGCCTACAAACCCCGTACTTCTCCCTATTCTTTTCAGGGTCACGGCGAAAGCGCCTTAGGCTTGCTGGCAGCAGCAAGGGCTGCCTCTGGCTTGGGCATTATCACTGAGGTGATGGATACCCCAGACATCGACAAGGTGGCAGGAGTGGCTGATGTGTTGCAGGTGGGGGCTAGGAATATGCAGAATTTTTCCCTACTCAAGCAAATTGGCAAGCAACCCAAACCAGTTTTGCTCAAACGGGGGATGGCAGCTACCATCGAGGATTGGTTGATGGCAGCAGAATATATTCTAGCGGCGGGTAACCCCAAGGTAATTCTCTGTGAGCGCGGCATTCGTGGCTTTGATCGACAGTATACCCGCAATACCCTCGATCTAGCTGCCATTCCAGTGTTGCGGAAGCTCACCCACTTGCCGATTATGGTTGATCCCAGCCACGGTACCGGCTATGCGGAATATGTGCCCACCATGAGTTTGGCAGCGATCGCGGCGGGTACAGATGCGTTAATGATTGAAGTCCATCCTCGCCCCAAGCAGGCCCTCTCCGATGGCGGTCAGTGCTTAGATTTTGCCCAATTCCATGCCCTCATGCCTAAACTTCAGGGGATGGCTCAGACGATTGCAAACTTCTAAGCTGGATTAGCTCTTGCTCCAATTCAATTACCTTATTCATTAACTTCTGGTTGGTTTCCATCAGTTCCTGGGCGCGACTACTGAGGTGTGGATCGGTTTCCCACCAGTTAATGCCAATCTCCTTGGCTTTATCTACAGAAGAGATCAGCAATCTAATTCTGATGCTGAGCAACTCCACATTGCCCACCGATACGGTAATATCCCCTGCCACCACAATTCCCTTATCCAAGACTCGCTCTAGGATATCCGCCAAACTAGAGCCAGAAGTACTTTTGGTGATTGAATTCCCAGAAGACATAACTAGGGCATCCGATCCAGTAACTGATGCAGCACCTTAGCCCCATCTGGCTGATCTTGAGTGAATCGAGACAACAGCACATCGGCACAAAGGCTGCGAAAATCCGCACTAGTGCCCGAAGTCGCAATTTCATGCTCACAGCAAATTTTAGCAATCATCAAACAGGCTCGCAAACTAGAAGACTGGTGCTGACTAATATATTTGCGAAAGCTGCGCACCAACTGAATAATCGCCGTAGCTTGGGCAGGGGCAATTCCCACCCGATTAGTCAAAATCAGATGTTCGGTCTCTAGATCGGCTTCCCCCACTTCAATGGTGATTACTCGATCCATCAGCGCATCTTGGGTAGGGTGTACTGCCGCGTATTCCTGGGGATTGGAAGTAAAAATCGCCCGAAAATTGGGATGTACCCGCACATAGTCTGACTGGCTGCTGTCTGGAGGTAAAGCAATCAGCTTTTCTTCTAACACCCCTAACAGCGCATTATTAGTCTCAGGTCGAGAGCGGTTAAACTCATCATAAACCAGGGTAAAGCCTTCGCGGGCAGCCATGGTCAGGCGGGAATCTACCCAGCTTTGGCGCAGATCGTCTTCGACCTTAAGCACAGAATGGATGAAGTTATCTACTACTTTCTTGCGAGAATAGCCCGCTTGAGAGCCAACCAGTTGAGAAGATTGCAGGTCTTCATCCCCGTAGAGTAGCACCATCGGTCTACCCAATAAGCTCGCCAAGTGCATGGCGATCGTGGTTTTGCCTGTGCCGGCGGCGCCCCTAAGATGGACGGCATAGCCCGACTGAAGATAGCGATAGGCACGGCGGACAATCTGTTTGGTGAATTCGGTACTAATAAATTGGCGGGAGCTAGCCTGTAAAACTGTGCTCATAGAGCTTCAACCATCTTGAGCAAGACATTCAAGACCTCAGATGGCTCAACCTTTAGGGTATTCGCACCACTGGCTAGTAAGCCTTTGACTAATTCGCGATCGCTTACTAGTTGGGCTAAAGGCATGGGCTGGTCTAGCTGACTCACATAGCTAATGATGAATTTTTCTACTTCAGGTGGCTGGGGAGATAGCTGTTCTACTGGCTCTTGGGGCTCGGTTTGGGTCTGAGATTGAGTTGGGGGAGCCTGAATCCCTGGCGTATTACCCCAAATGTACTGCTGCAAGGCTTGGTAGTCTTGACGCACCTGCCCCATCAATTCCTGTACCGCCTGAATACTGGCTTGGCGAAATGCCTGACGCTCTGAGCGATCGCGCTGAGTTTGGGTAATTCGAGCTTGGGACAAGTTAGTTAGCTCCCTTTCAACTAGGGCAACTCTTGCTTGCATTTCCCCTAGACGTTCTTGGGCGCGGCGATCGCTCTGAATTAGTCTCTGGGTGTTGAGAGCAGCTAGGTGCTGCTGTAATGCTTGAAATTCCTGGCGCAGGGTTTGGGCGGTAGCCTGTTGCTCAGCTTGAAAATTTTGGCGCAGGGCTTTAACTTGATTGCGGCGATCGCTGAGGTCTTGGTGGCGATTTTGGGCATCTCGGTGGGCTTGGTCTAGGCGCTCAGTGGTAGTCTGCTCCAAGAAATTTTGGATCGCCTGATGGCGGGCTTGATTTTGAGCTTGGCGTTGTTGCTGCTCTTGGTGAGCAAGGTGGCGGCGGGCTTGCTCTCCAGATTGGCGCTCTTGGAGTTGGGTTTGAGCTTCAGCTTGAATTTGGCTGGCTAGATGTTGGCGATCGCGTTGGGCTTGAGCTAGTAAATTTTCGGTGTCGTCTTTCCTCTGCCGTTGCAGATCTAGCCGTTGTTGCCTGGCCTGGGCAAATTGCTGCATGAGGGACATAGAAAGCTCCTACCTATTAACCTATTTAATTAACCTATTGGAATCGCTAAAACAAAGTCAGGACTTACGCAACCGTGATCTAAAAACCTGGCTCTATGTGGGGTGTCGGGTTTCACTTGAGGGCTTTGCCCTCAAACTCCTTTTTTCAACACTTCCTCTATCAAACGGCGTAAGTCCTAAGACTGAGGTGATAGAAGGGTTTCCCAGAAAATTCCCAGAAAACTTGTAGGGAGATCCCGTAGGAGGCTCCCAACTGGTGATGCAAGTTTAGGCAGCAGGTACTGCGGCAGAAGTGGTCAAGCCCACGGCTTCAGCATATTTGAGATAGGTCTCAACCGAAGCGATTACAACTCTGGCTTCAATGGAGAGGAGCTCGATCCCAACTAAGGAAACCCTTACCCAGGCATCAATCACAATTCCTTTATCCAAAATTCGATCAATTACTTCAGCCAAGCTAGATGAAGAGTTTACTTTTTCGACTGCCATGATTTTTGATTTATACTGCATGCCTATAATCTCATTTTTGCAGCTACTTAAGCAATAGGCTTTTGCCCCAAGGAGCAAATCTTAAGCTTCTGTGGTGTGGGACAACTGCTCATTCACGCGGAAATTGGTGTTTTCTAGTTGCCTAACTACCGAGCGGGTAATCAGTTGGCCGATGTCTACTAGGGTTTTACCGGTGACGGGATGCAACAGGGGAGCTTCGCAGCGCCGCCCAATTAAAGCCTCAATATCCTGGATTGATTCTACATAAACACCTACGGGCAGTTCTACCACAATTCCTTCGCCAATGACGCGGGCTTGGCAAGCTAGGCGAGAATTGGGTTTACAGGTGGTGATCACCTCTAGGGTGCGCTGCTCGCGCCGACTCATGGGGGTAAGGGAGTCCATGCCTTGACTGATAAACACATGACAGGTAGCACACATTCCCCGTGCGCCGCATTCTTTGAGAATTTTCAGATCATCTCCCATCAACGCCGATAGGAGGTTGGCATTGGTATTGACTTCGGCCTGCTGAGCGATCGGTTCAATTCTGACAGTTTTTGCCATGGAAAAATTGGGGGCTATCACCAAGCCCAAGTTAAGAGCAACTTGCTAACCATATAGTACAGGATCAATGTCTACCTGGGTTTAGGTTTGTCCTGGCGATCGCAGCGAAAGCGTTCTGCCTTAGAGCTTTTGGCGTGTTTAGTTTTTCTGCCACTGACCCGCTGCCGCCACAGTCGAAAAGAAGATTGTTTCAGCGCTTGGCGCATAATTCTGATCACTTCGGCTTCGCTGATGCCAAACTGCTGCTGGATGATATCAAAGCTAGTGCGATCTTCCCAGGCCATCTCCACTATGCGATCTAGATCGGCAAGGCTCAAGTCGTCTCCCTTCATGCGGGTTCAGGATTGCGGGTGAGTAAAACTGGACAACTAGCGTTTACTCTAACATAGTCGGAGACAGAGTTTCCTAGCAGGCGATCTAAATCAGGTAAACTGCGGGCGATCGAAGGGCGGCGATCGGGTGAGCCTAAAACCAGCAGACTAGGATTAGCCTCTTCTACAGCCCTACAGATTTCTTTGCCAACCTCTCCTTGGCGAATTAACAGGCGATGGGGAATGCCTAAACGGGTAAGCTTAGCGATCGCTTGCTGAATAGATTCATCGGTTTCGGCTTTAACTTCTTCTCCCTGTTTGCCGATTCTCAGCAGCACAATTTCAATGTCTTTTTGTCCAGCAATTAGGGAAATAGCAGATTCTAAACTACCTGCCGCGATCGCTGATTTATTCAAAGCTACCATCACCCGTCGCACTGATTTGATATACACATCATCTTTAATCAACAACATCGGTACAGAAGTTAGTTGAAACACATACTGACTGACAGAATTAGCCAGGATCGATTGCAGTCTGCCCATGCCACGGGAACCCATAATCAATAGATCGGGCTTCAGCTCCGCTGCCACTTGACACACCACATCCTTGGGCTCGCCCTCTTTCAGGATCTGTACGCAGGTATTTTGGCTACCGAGTTTGAGATTTTGAGCTTCTTTGGCTAAAATCCGTTCTCCTGCCAAGCGATATTCAGTCAGCCCCTCACTGGTTACTTGCCAGGGCACCACATGGAGAATATTAATCTGGGCACGAGCCATACTGGGTAAGGGCAGCAACATATTCATCATTTCCCGCGATCGCCCCGAACCATCCACACCCAAGAGAATTTGATTAAACATAGTTTTATAGATTTGATTTATTTTTCAGCCTACCGCAAGAGCAGACCAACGGATTATTCACTCCCAGTTACTTAATAATTTGTGATTAGGGGTGCAACAAAGTCTAGGAGATGGTGAGCTACAGCTAATTTGCTGCAGATCGGGGTGCATAGCGATCGCCCCTGCCGATCTACTAAAATCACCTGGTTAGTCTCCGCCCCGAAGCCAGTTTGAGTTTGATCTAAATTGACCGAATTAATCGCGATCGCATCTAAGTTTTTAGCTTTCAACTTTTGCCGACCTAGAGTTTCAATTTCAGCTAGGCTACCAGTCTGCGCCGCAAATCCTACCACAATTTGGCTAAGGGTTTTGGTTTTGCTCAGTTCAGCCACTAGATCTGGTACTGGTTCTAGGAAGAGGCTATTGCCTAGGGCAGATTTAGGTAGTTTTTGGTGGCTATAGGATCGAGGACGAAGGTCTCCCACCGCCGCCGCCATGATCGTAATTTGGCTAGTAGCAAAATATTGGGCTAATGCTGCTGCCATTTCTAAGGCTTGATCTACGCCAATCACCTGAAAGGGCAAATTTGGCAAGGGTCTAGCCGCTAATATCAGAATTACTTTCGCCCCACGACTATAGGCAGCTTGAGCGATCGCGATCCCCTGCTTGCCACTAGCAGGATTAGATAAAAATCTGACTGGATCAAGGTATTCTTTGGTCGCTCCCGCCGTTACTAAAACCTGTTTGCCAACTAAATCCCGTTTGCCCTGGGCATATACCAAACTTTGCACTTGAGTTAAAATCTGGTCCGGCTCTGCCATTCTCCCTACCCCTTGGGCATCACAGGCCAGGCGACCAGTGGTGGGAGCGATCGCGTGATAGCGAGGATTAGCCAGGAGTTTTGACCAGTTCTGCTGCACGGTTTCCTGCCACCACATGGTGGGGTTCATGGCTGGGGCGATCGCAATCGGGCAACTAGAGGCCAGTACCACGTTAGTCAGCAAATTATCTGCCATCCCAGTCGCCAGTTTTGCCAGAGTATGAGCTGTTAGGGGCGCAACTAAAATTATTTCTGCCCATTCCCCCAACTCAATATGCAGGGGGCGACCATGGTCAGCTTGCCAAAAATCTTGATCTGTGTAGGCGCGATCGCCCGCCAAAGTGGCAAAGGTTAAAGCGCTAACAAAAGCCGTAGCAGTATCACTCATTACCACTTTTACCCGATCCTCATCCTGCTGTGCCAAGCTAGAGACCACTTGGGCTACCTTATAGGCGGCAATTCCACCACAGACTCCAATTAAGATATTAGCCATCCTAAAACCTTGACCTTAAGCGAACCGCGAGCCTTCAAATTCCTTTTTATCATGCTGCCAAACTAGAGTGCGTAAGCCCTGATTATTCGATGCCATAAAATCTGATGCCATAAAAAAAGTGCTGCTTTTAAGGGCAACACTTTAATTAGTTGTCAATAATTATTTAAGTTCTCAAATCTACTAAATAATTGAACTTGAATGTTCAAAGACTAGAGTTAAAGTAATGTTCATTCAAAGCTGTTAGCACAAACTAAGCAGAGATCTTAGCTTTCTTGTTCTTCTTAGCAAAGAAATAGGCACCGCCAACTGCTACCAAGCCAAGGGGGCTGAACTCAAAAGGCACTGCGGTTACATCGATGTTGCTGAAGCCAGCCGCCGAGTTGCCAGCATCAAAGCTCAATTCGCTAACGATCAGACCGATGTTGTAGCTACCAGGAGTCAAGGCAGAGATGTTGACGGAACCACCAGCAGTGCCGTTGGTGCTAAAGGTAACGCCAGTAGAGCCAGAGAGGGTGAAGAAAGTACCAAGGTTGGTGGTGCCAGCAGCATTGAGCAGAGCAACGGTAAAGGAGTCAGCACCAGATACAGGGCCAAGACCAGCGAAGGCATAGTTGAAGCTAATGTTTAGTGCACCGAAAGCGATGTCAGAAGCACTGAGGGTGATAGGAGAACTAGCTACCGAAGCTCCACCATCTTGGCTAGCGCTAATGGTTTGACCGCCAGTGGCACCAACCGAAACGTAGTCAGAGGAGAAGAAGCTACCAAAACCATTGGCAGGAGCAGTAGTATTGAGGGTACCTGCAGCCAAAGCGCCAGCGGTTACAGAGCCGCCAGTTCCAGTACCGTTGAAAGTGCTAGGAGCTAGTACAGCAGCGCTAGCCATACCTGCAAAAGAGGCAGAAGCGGCCAAAGAGCCAACTGTAGCACCGATAATAGCGGTTAAATTTTTCATTGTTTTACTTACCTCACTTGGGTTAAGACTTGGGTTATATAGATTGACTTAGCTTGATCCACTCCCCTTCTAATAGACCTAGTAGGGAGCAGCAATGAAATGTCATTTTATATTAGCTGGCGCTACCCAGATCTGTAAAGCAGTTTTAGGTAAAGCTTTGATTAATTTATTTTAGTGGGGCTGGTATCTTTGCTCAAGCACTTGGCGAGCTTGGTCACGATCATCAAAGTAAGTCTTGGTGCTACCAATAATTTGATAGTCTTCATGGCCTTTGCCTGCAATCACCACCGTATCTCCAGGCTGGGCAGCTAAAATCGCACATTCAATGGCGAGGGCGCGATCTGGTTCTAGGCTAACTTTGGCAGGTTGGGTAATGCCCGTCCAAATTTCCTGCAAAATGCCTAAGGGGTCTTCAGTGCGCGGATTGTCCGAGGTGATATAGACTCGATCAGCTAGAGTTTGGGCAATTTGTCCCATGATTGGGCGTTTGGTGCGATCGCGATCGCCGCCACAGCCAAATACACAGATCAGTTCTCTAGCCGTAAAGGGGCGAAGGGCTTGGAGGATATTTTCTAGGCTATCTGGGGTATGGGCATAGTCTACCACTACGGTGATATCTTGGGCAGGGTCAACTTCTACCCGTTCTACTCGACCTGGTACATGGCTAAATTGGGGCAAACGGGCTTGAATTTGAGCTAGGGGGATATCTAATTCTAGACAAGTAGCGATCGCGGCGATGATGTTAGCTAAGTTAAAGTTCCCTACCAGGCTAGTTTTTACGGGTATTTCTCCTAAGGGGGTGTGCAAGATCGCGCTGATACCCTGGGCACTGTAGGTTAAGTCGGCAGTATAGAAATCTGCTTGAGGGTTACTGAGGCTATAGCTCCAGACTGGGGCAGCGCATTCGTGGATCAGCCTCTGACCGTGGGGATCATCGAGGTTGATCACGGCTCTGCCCTTGAGGTAATCTGGGGAGAACAATAGAGCCTTGGCCTGAAAATAACTTTCTAAATCAGGATGATAATCTAAGTGATCCTGGGTGAGATTGGTAAATACGGCAATCTGAAAAGGGCAGCCCCACACTCTTTTTTGATCCAAAGCATGGGAGCTAACTTCTAAAATGCCCAAATTCACCTCAGCATCTAGAGCTTGTCTAAGTTGAGCTTGGAGGGTAACTGCAAAAGGAGTTGTATGGGCGGCAGTTTGGCGATGGCCTTGCCAACGGCTGTAGAGAGTACCGAATAGAGCAGGGCTAAAATTGGGCTGGGTCAAAAACTCAATCAGGTGAGTAGTGGTGGTTTTGCCATTGGTGCCGGTCACCCCAACCAGGGGAAATTGTTGGGCAGGGAAGTCATAGAAAGCGGCAGCCACCTGGGCACAGGCGGTGATTATGTCTGGCGTGGTGATGATCTCTGCCTGGTCGTAGCTAAATTCTTCACTCACAAGAGCAGCGATCGCTCCTTGAGCTAACACCGCGTGAGCATATGTGCCTCCATCTACTTTAGTGCCAGGCATACCGATAAATAGATCACCCACCTGGGCAATCCGAGAATCAGTAATTAGTCGCTGTACTTCCAGATGATCTACTTGGTGGTTATGGTAGTTGATCTGGGCTTTTTGCAGTAGTTCACCAAGTTCCATGGGGCAGGGGATTTCTAAGGATACAATTGTTTGAGATAGAAATGAGGCAAAAGAACGGAGTTTGAGGTCAGAGCCCCATGCCCCACTTTAAGCCCAGGTCTTAGATTGTGTTTGCCTAAGCCCTAACCGTATTATAAGGATAAGGCTTAGATTGACCTTGAAAGCTCAGCTATGTTGGCTAGTATGGCTTGGGCTGATGCCTCTAATAGCTCTAGCTCTTGGCTAGTCAACTTTAGTTCCAAAACTTGCTCAACGCCATTTTTACCCACCTTAATCGGAACACCCATAAACAAGTTTGCCAAGCCATACTCACCACTGAGATAGGCAGAGGCAGGAATTATCCGACCACGATCGCTCAAAATTGCCTCAATCATCTCATGGGTGGCTGCTGCTGGGGCAAAGTAGGCACTGCCGGTTTGAAGTAGTTGGACAATCTCGGCACCGCCATGGCGGGTACGTTCCAATAGACCGGCAATTACCTTGGCAGACAGCAACTCCGTCAGGGGAATACCATTGACACTGGCATAGCGGGGTAGAGGCACCATCAAATCTCCGTGACCACCCATCACGATCGCTCGCACATCTACGCTAGAAATATTTAGTTCCTGAGCGATGAAGCTTTGGAACCTGGCCGTATCTAAAGCCCCTGCCATGCCAATTACTCGCTGGGGCGGCAGACCGCTCACCTGCCAGGTCAAATAAGTAATCACATCTAAGGGGTTGGTCACTACGATCACGATCGCTTCAGGGGAAACCGCGATCGCTTGAGGCACACTTGTAGTGACAATTTGGGCATTTATCCTTAAGAGATCATTGCGATCCATCCCAGGCTTACGTGGTACACCGGCAGTTACCACAATCACATCAGAATTAGCAGTATCAGCATATTGATCAGTGCCAATAACTTCGCGGTCATAGGACTCAACCGCCCCTGCTTGATATAGATCCAGAGCAATGCCAGCCGCCTTACCAACCAATACATCCACCAGAACAACATTGGCAATATTCTGGGTGAGCAAGCGTTGCGCCAAAGCACTACCCACATTGCCAGTGCCGATAATGGTTACTTTGGGTCGATTTAACATATTCACTAGAGTAGTAATTAACGGCGGCGCGGGCGAGCATTAACTTGCACACTAGCCTCCACAATTTCCCTAAGAACGGGATCTTGCAATACCTGGCGAGCTTCTCCCAGCAGTTTGTCGCCCCAAAGATTTTCCTTCAGAAATTCAAGTTTGCCATAGCGCGGATCAGCATTGAGTGATTCTTTTCCCAGTTGCAACCCTTGAGCTTGATTCCCTTGGCGGTAGGTGACTACAGCGATCGCTAATTTTGGTTCAGCAACTCCTCGATCTTCCAGACTAGTTGCCACATCTACAGCCTTTTGCCACTGCTGCATAGCCAGGCTAGTGTTGCCCCGCTCGTACTCAATCAGTCCAATATTGTTGGTAGCTGCCCAAAAAGTTTGATCGGCCGCTAGAATTTTTTGATACTCAGCGATCGCCATGTCATAGCGCTTCAATTGAAAATAGGCATTACCCAGATCAAAAATGGCAGTGTTTTCTTTGGGAGAGAGAGCTAAGCCCTGTTTTAGGGTCTGTACGGCTGGCTCAAACTTACCTTGACGTAGATAGGCGGCTCCCAGGGCAAACAACACACCTGGATTATCCGCCTTTAACTCATTAGCCTTGGTCAAAGCCGCGATCGCTTCGGCATATTTTTCTGTGCGCAGATAGATACTGCCAAGCACAGCCTGAGTTTGGTAAGCTTGGGGCGAGAGTTCTACTGCCAGCCGAGCCCGACTTAAGGCCAAATCATACTGCTGAAATTGAGCTAACTGAGCCGCATCCCTAGCTAAGGACAGACCTTGCTTTTCGAGGTTGCTAAAATCCAAGTTAAGGGTATGGGGGATTAAACTCTGACTATACAGAGGCTGCGGCTCGATCACAAGGCAACCAACTACTGCTGCCCTTGCCACTGTCAGCAAGATTGCCCAAGGCCAACTGTTGTGAAAACCCAGCTTCATAATTAATTATTTTTAGGTAGTAGAACTTACGCACAGGTGATCTAAAACTTTGATTGGGTGCGGGGTGTATCCCCCCTTTATAGCAGGTTCCAAATCAGACTGCGTAAGTCCTGATTAGGTATCATTCTAGCCTGGCATGGAAAGGAAGTTGAGTATGTATGTTTTTTTTAACTAACTGCTGCACTTAACCAGAAGATCGCACAACGGGTTTACTGCACAATATCAAGATCAAGATGATGCTGCCAAACTTGCGATTTGAAGGTTTATGCTCTCGGCTTGTCTAGATTAGCTAGGGCATCTTCCACAGAGGACTGTAAAGAGAGAAATTGCTCAAGACGCACGAGCTTCACCGTCTGAGTGACACGAGGATTGCTGATGATTTGCAGGCTACCCTTGTGGGATTGAGTTTTTTTCGCAATCTGTACCAACACCCCTATGCCGGAGCTATCCACAAAGTCGATCGCTGACAGGTCGAGAATAACGTGATAGGGGCTTTCATCCACACACTTACCAATCACCTTGCGAAACGCAGGCTCGGAGAAGGCATCTAGTAGACCAGCGAGGCGAAACAGTTGATAATTTTCCTTGACTTCGCGGCTGCCTCGTAGGCTCACAGTCAGGGTAAGTTGTTCTGGAATATTGACCTCCGCGGGGCAACTAGCTCGGTTAAATTGCGATGCTAATTCTAGGTGCTTTTAGGCTAGTTGTCTATAGCATAGTGCCAAAACTAGGTAAAGGGCTTGATCACTTGCCAAAGGCCCAGAGAACTGACAGTTAGTAGAACGAGGGTGATACCTACTTCAAGCACGAACGTCGCCTCAAATGACTAGAAAATAACTATAACCCAAAAATTGGCAGTTGTTAAGATCTGTATCTTAACTATCATTAATAATATTATTGATTAGCTTGTGCTTAGTCAACCAAAGGAATCTTGCAAATAACCTAATGCTAATCTCTTAATCTCCCGCAAAAGTTGAACTTGCCTGTCTGAAGGTTGCCCTAAAGAAATCCACAAAAGATTACCGATCGCCTTAACAAGCACAAAACTAATGGAATTATAAGCTTCGACTTCTAAATTTGGATAAAGCCTTTGCAAGAAAATAGAGAAATCCTCAATCAAAAGATTATCCGCAGTTTCTTCTATCTCTTCTAATCGAGTTAGCGAGCCTTGAAAATTCATAAAAATTGCATATAAACCGGGATTGTCAATAAAAAACTGATAAACCTGATCAATAATCTGCTCTACATATCCTTCTAGTGAAATCTCTTTATCAGTATTCAATAATTCAAGTAAAACTAAGCGTAGCTGGGCATTATAGCGTTCTGCCAGAGCATAGATAATTGCCGACTTGTCTGGGAAAAACTGATAAAGCGAACCGATCGACACCTTTGCTTCTTGGGCGATCGCATTAGTGGTCGTACTGCTGTAGCCATCTCGGACAAACAACCGCTCTGCCACATCCAAAATTTGATTCACTCGCTCCTGGCTCCGGGCTTGACGGGGTTGACGGCGCATCGGCATAAAAAAATTTCCCTTAACTACCCTTGACAAACATGAGTTATGCTCATATTATTAAAACATGAGTTTTACTCACATACATTCTAGCTTAGGAGAGTCCCAATGCAAACCATGATTTCTGAATCAGCCAACTTAGCACCGATGATGGCTCTACAGCCCTATCTGGCTCTGCTGGCGGGAGATACCAGCCTCGATGTGGTGGGAGAAATGTCCTATGCTTTGCTAGATACCCCTTCTTTTGCATTGGCGGTGAAGCACCTTCAGACTGATGCCCAATGTGCGGAATTGATCGCAGAGCGCTACATGGCAACAGAACACGACATCGATCGCCTTTTAACGTATCCGCCCGATTCCTTGGGGTTTACCTATGCTCAATCCATGAAAGCAAGGGGATTTCGAGCAGAGGACTTATATAAAGATGTGCAGATTTATTCAGACGCCAGCTATGTGGAGGCACGCCTGAGCCAGACCCACGATATTTGGCACATTGTTACGGGTTTTGGTGTTTCAGGCATTGAAGAGATTGGCTTACAAGCCTTTCATTTACCCCAGTTTCCCTACCCGTTAGCAGTTTCTTTAGTTTCCAGTAATTTGATGTCCAGCTTACTGTTTGCTCCCAATGATTTACCAGATTTACTGTCAGCTATTCAAATAGGCTGGCAAATGGGTAAAACAGCAAAATCTTTCTTTGCTCAAAAGTGGGAAGAGGGCTGGGAAAAACCCTTGAGTCAATGGCAAGCAGAGTTGAACATTCAGCCGATTCAACAATGGGCAAGGAATTAAAGGAATTTCAGGCTTTCTCACAGTAAGTAAATCATGCAAAATCAGGAGTACTTTTTATGATTGGAACATCTACCGAATCATTGGCGATCGCTCTACTGTCAAAGGCAGAAATTAATCATGGGGCTGATCTAATGGCTAGCACTTTTGCTACCGATCCGCTGGGATGCTACTTACTACCCGATGCTCGCAGCCGCCTGGATATAATGAGTTGGTACTGGTGCGAAGCTTTGCGTCACAGTTTTCCCCACGGACATACATACACCACCACTCCTAAAATTTTAGGTATTGCCAGTTGGCTCCCCCCAGGCGTGCAGAGAGAGGTTTTTTGGAGCCAGTTGCGGTTGATTCTTCAAGCTTTTTATCGTTTTGATTGGCAGAGTACCCATCGCATACTACCTCTGTTTGAATTTACAGAAAAGTTGCGGGATCATTATTGTCCTTCACCCCATTGGTATCTAGATGGGCTGGCTGTCACTCCAGAAAGCCAAGGACGGGGAGTTGGTAAATTATTGTTGGAACCTGTATTAGGCGTTGCTGATCGCGAGGGGCAGGCTTGTTGCTTGTACACTTCTACGGAAAGGGCTGTACGATTTTACGAACGTCAAGGATTTACGGTTTGCGAACAAGCTCGGCTTCAAACTGAGGCTCCCCCCCTATGGTTCATGGTGCGCCTACCTAAAGGCTCCAAATAATCCAATGTAATTCAGAACATCTTTACCTGTAGATGAGAAGAGAACTGGGAAAAACCTCTAGCAGAGTGGTTCCCCTGTTGTCTAACTTTTGCAGGACTTAAGCAGTCTCATCTAGGAGGTCTTGGCAAGGGGGAGCTTGAGGGCAGGGTCCCACACCTCAATTAGAGTCAGGCTTTTAGATTACGTTTGCGTAAGTCCTATTTTGTTTTCATCCCTCTTTTAAATCGGAGGAGGAAGAGTAACTAATTAAGGAATTATTATGAAATATTTAACCTACTTATCCCAAGTTGTAAATAAAGTAGCCGTTGATTTTGAATTTTGGGCAGTCTACGAAACTAATTTAATAGAAGCAATGGTTGGATTGCTGATTTATCAGTTTTTGGAAGATATTTTACTTCGTTTATTTAAACAGAAGGAGTAAATACTATGCTCAGTTTACTTAGTAATGTCTTTAGCAAGAATTATACCTCTCTTCTTGCTACCTATGGACTGACATTTTTAGAGAATATCTTTGAACTCCTATATCCGCTCCTCATTGGTCATGGGATCAACGATCTACTTGAGCAAAAATACATTGGTATTGTTTCTTTAGCTGGTGTGTGGTTTGTTCACACAGGCGTTGAAGTTCTCAGAAATATCTACGACACGATGACATTTACTAGAATTTACAATAACTTAGTCGTGTCCATAGTTTTGAATCAGCATCAACAGGGAGTTTCACCTTCACAAATTGCGGCACGATCAGCATTATCTAGGGAGTTTGTCGATTTCTTTGAGCGAGATGTTCCTAAACTAACAACTTCACTGTTTAGTTTGATTGGATCACTAGCTCTGTTGCTATTTTATGATTTGCAAATTGTTAGCTATTGTTTATTTATACTTATTCCGATTACTTTGCTCCAAAGGGTATTTATCAAAAAATCTCTCGCAATCAACCATCAACTAAATGATCAACTAGAAAGAGAGGTGGAAACTTTAACAAGTGGGAATCAGGATTTAGTGAATAGGCACTATAAAAAGTTGGCGAGCCAGCGCATTAAACTGTCTAACATGACTGCGCTTAACTGGGGTGTAACAGAGGTGCTAATCATCGCGATGTTTATCCTGATCCTTTTGCGGACAAGACTCCTAAATCTGCATACTGGAGATATTTACGCAGTAATTGCCTATGCTTGGAATTATCGCGTATCATTGGATGTATTGCCAGCGATCGTGCAGCAATTAAGTCGATTAAAAGATATAGCAGAAAGAATGACAATCAATAAATAATCTATTTTTGTAATTAACAAGCCTATGGTAGTATGAATAACCAAATTAAAAATATGCAGGAGTTACACAGTCTGATTGGGAAAGTTTTGGAAAAGGGAACTTGAGGGCTTAGCCCCACACCCTGCTTAGAGCTAGAGTTCTGGATCACCTTCGCGTAGGCTCTAATATTGGTTGCAAAAAACAAGGTTTTTGTTAGTTCCTATCCAACAAACTACTGTTTAAGGTCTCTGCTCTGAAATCAACGGTTTGAAATCAACTAGCGTGAATAGTTAGCTTTTAGGTAGTTAGTATGAGTGAATTGCAATCAGAGTTGATCGAGCAAGTGGCACGTCGGCGTACCTTTGCAATTATTTCTCACCCAGATGCAGGTAAAACCACTCTCACCGAAAAGCTACTGCTGTATGGGGGGGCAATTCACCTGGCTGGATCGGTTAAAGCCAGGGCTGCTCAGCGCCGCGCCACTTCAGATTGGATGGAATTGGAGCAACAACGGGGTATTTCGATTACCTCTACAGTTTTGCAGTTTGAATACCAAAATTGCACCCTCAATCTTCTGGATACTCCAGGTCACAAGGATTTTAGTGAAGATACCTATCGCACTTTGGCGGCGGCGGATAATGCGGTAATGCTGATGGATGCAGCCAAGGGGCTAGAGCCTCAAACTCGCAAGTTATTTGAGGTCTGTCGGTTGCGCGGGCTGCCGATCTTCACTTTCATTAACAAGTTGGATCTGCCCACCCGCGAGCCTTTAGATCTGCTGGATGAGATTGAAAGAGAATTGGGTATTGTCCCCTATGTGGTTAATTATCCAATTGGCACTGGGATTAGGTTTAAAGGGGTATTTGACCGCATCAGTCGTAAAGCTCATTTATTTCAGCGCAAAGACCATGGCAGCAAAGAAGCTAGCGTAAGAGTCCTAGGCCTAAATGATCCAGAGTTAGCAGAACAGGTAAGCGAAGATATTCTTCAACCATTCCTAGAAGAATTAGAGATGATTGAGGGAGCAGGTTCTAGTTGGGATGAGTCAGCTTTTGTGGCTGGGAAAATGACCCCTATTTTTTTCGGCAGTGCGATGACCAATTTTGGTGTAGAGCTATTTCTGCGTTCTTTTCTGCGCCATGGATTAACTCCTGAGAGCCATGACAGCAGTTTAGGTGAAGTGTCACCAACTGACGAAGACTTTTCTGCTTTTGTGTTTAAGTTGCAGGCCAATATGGATCCTAAGCATCGCGATCGAATTGCTTTTGTGCGGGTATGTTCTGGCAAGTTCGAGCGGGATATGGTGGTGACCCATTCTCGTAGCGGCAAGCAGATGCGTCTTTCCTATGCCCAAAAATTATTTGGACAAGAGCGAGAAGCCCTAGAAGTTGCCTATGCTGGAGATGTAATTGGGCTAAATAATCCTGGAGCCTTTTCCATTGGTGACACCATCTATGTGGGCAAAAAACTCAAATTTGCTGGGATTCCCACTTTCTCGCCAGAGTTGTTTGCCAATCTGAGGGCAACTGAACCATCTAAGTTCAAGCAGTTTCGCAAAGGAATCACTGAACTGAGAGAAGAAGGGGCAATTCAAGTGCTTTACTCGGTGGATGAATCTAAACGTGATCCAATTTTGGGAGCGGTAGGGCAATTGCAGTTTGAAGTGGTGCAGTATCGTCTTCAGGGTGAGTATGGAGTAGAGACCCTACTAGAACTGCTGCCTTATACAGTGGCTCGTTGGGTGGTAGATGGCTGGGAAGCACTAGATGCGGCTGGGAGGTTGTTCAATACTTTTGTGGTCAAGGATAACCGGAATCTGCCAGTGCTGCTATTTAAGAACTTGTGGAATTTGCAACAGGTAGAAAGTGATTGCCCAAAGTTGCAGTTGAGTGCGATCGCGCCACTCTAGCTTAGGTGTTCAGCCAGGTCTTATATCTGCCCAAGGCGGTCAAGGGAAAGTGCTGCTGATAGAGGTGATACTTGAGATAGAAGTGAGAAGGAAAGCCAGTGCCAGTAAATTCGGCTTCGTTCCAGGTGCCATCAGGATTTTGAGTATGCACCAAATATGCAATCCCCTTAGCCAGAGCTGCTTGCACTTGTGCTTGGTGCTTGAGTGCGGCGCTGGCGGCCATGATTCCAATCAGTGCCCAGGCGGTTTGAGATGCAGTGGTTTGACCTTGACCTTTGAGTTCAGGCTGATCATAGCTACGACAGGTTTCACCCCAGCCGCCGTCAGGATTTTGGCAGCTTAGCAGCCAGTTCATGCCTTTTTGTAGCTGAGGTTTGGTGCGGCGGGGAGCAATCTGTGCCAAGGCAACCAATACGCCGCTAGTGCCATAGATGTAGTTGACGCCCCAGCGTCCAAACCAGCAACCTTCTGGTTCTTGCTGGTAGCGCAAAAATGAGAGGGCAGAGTCAAGCTGGCTGATATGTAAATTCAGGTCACAACTAGCCACCATTTCTAATACCCTGGCGGTGACATCAGCAGTGGCAGGATCGATCATGGCTTTGAGGTCGGCGTAGGGCAAAGCGTTGAGCCAGTCTTGATCGTTATTTTTATCAAAGGCTCCCCAGCCGCCGTTGTGACATTGCATGGATGCGACCCAATCATGGGCAAGGGCGATCGCGGCCTTTTGAGCTTGAGTTTGGGGTAACCGCAGTAAATCTAGTGCCATCACTACCACGGCGGTATCATCTACGTCGGGGTAGTAGCGATTGACAAATTCAAATGCCCAGCCTCCTGGCTTAGCTTGGGGATTTTTAATTGACCAATCTCCATAGTCTAGGATCTGCTGGGTAAGTAGCCATTCTCCACCTTTAACTAGCTGGGGATGGTCGGGCGGCAAGCCCGAATCTACCAAGCTCCGAATTACCAGGGCAGTATCCCATACGGGTGAGACACAGGGCTGCACATGATAGGTGGTTTCGGTTTCAATCACGAAGCGATCGAGTGCCTGCATACCCCTGACAATTACTGGATCAGCTGCACTGTAGTTCAGGCAAAGTAACCCAAACATGGAGTTGAGCATGGCAGGAATAATGCCGCCCCAGTCGCCGGTGGGCTCTTGACGGGAAAGCACCCATTGTTCGGCGGCTTTGAGTCCTTCTTGCCGCCAGGGAGAGAGACCAAATTCTTCTCCCAACTTGAATACTTGATCCAGACCAATGAAGATGTCACTCCAGCTAAACTGCCAGGGGATCTCAAATTTAGCATTAGCAATCCCTTCGGCATAAAGCTCATTGAGGTTAAAACCAGGTGTTGGATGATAGACGGGTTTACGATCAAAGGCCAGTAGCAAGGGTACTGTGCTACCCCGCGCCCAACTGGACATTTCATAGATTGTGAAGGGAAACTGCTCAGGCAACAGCATAATCCAAGGGGGAATGGAGGGAATGCCTCTCCACTCATAGCAGCCCACCATGGCGAGGTGAAATTTGGTAAAAATCCGAGTTTTGGAGATGCCCCCCCGCTCTAGGATAAATCTGCGGGCTTTGGCTAAAGCTGGGTCACTGGCAGGTACGCCTAGAAGTCTCATGCCCAGGTAAGCTTCTACTGAAACGCTCAATTCGCCGCCATCGCCGTAGTATAGTTCCCAGCCCCCATGGTCTCGTTGTTGGTTTCTCAAATAGGCTTCGACTTTGTGCAGGGGGCGCTGCTGATCCGTATGCCAGATTTTGTGGAGTAATAGGGTCTCGGCGGTAATGGAAACATTGGACTCTAGTTCTGCCCACCAGTAGCCTTCAGAAAATTGTTGGGAGAGCAAATATTGCTGGCTGTTAGCGATCGCTTGCTCTAGGCTGGAAGTGGCAGACATAGGTTTGGCAAAGTAGATAATCTTTAAGTGTTCTAATTATAGCGATCGCTCTGAGTATGACTAACCTTCCTAGGGTATTAATTTTAGCTGGCACTGGTCTAGCGAGGCGGTTGGCTGAGGTGTTGGTGGATCAAGTTCAGGTGATTACTTCCCTGGCTGGTCGCACTAGTCAGCCCCTAGATTTAGCGGGTGAAGTGCGGGTTGGCGGCTTTGGCGGCATGGAGGGGCTGAGCAATTACCTCAGAACTCACCAAATTCAAGCCGTAATCGATGCTACTCATCCCTTCGCCCAGCAGATTTCTCGCCATGGTGCGATCGCTTGCCAAGAGCTAAACATCCCTCACTTATTTTTGGTGCGTCTACCCTGGCTGCCTAAAATAGGAGATCAATGGCTAGAGGTAGCAAGTATGACGGCGGCGGCTCAAGCGTCTAGTCAGTTTGAGCGAGTTCTGCTTACCATTGGCCGCCAGCAACTTGAGCCTTTTGCGGCGATCGCTAATACTTGGTATTTAGTTAGAGCAATCGAAGCACCCAACCTCATCTTGCCCCACAGTCAGATCTGGCTGGAACGACCTCCCTACAGTTTGGCGCAGGAACTAGAACTACTAACTAGGTTTGCCATTGCAGCGATCGTCTCCAAAAATAGCGGCGGTATGGAAACCTATGCCAAAATTCAGGCAGCAAGACAGCTTAAGCTCCCAGTGATTATGGTACAGCCGCCAGCTTTGCCCCCAGGCCACCAGGTACAGACTATTCCAGAAGCGATCGCTTGGCTAGAGCAGACTTTCGGACTTGATCTCACGCCAGAGACAACTCGCACAGGGCCCAGCCGGATTGACTGCACAGCGCAGTAGCTCAGAACCAGCATTAAGTCTGCAACTGGCATCGCCAATTACCCAACGTCCCTGCACTAGGCTTCTTTCGGTCGGCATCCTAGCAGCCTGCACAATCACAACCATATGCACCAGGTGATACTTACCTCGCTTAAACAAATAGCGATGTTTGCGCTCCAGCACTACATAGGCTTGCCCCTCGTACTCTAAATACTGACCTGGTTGTGGCTGCCAATTTAGTTGAGTTCTGCCCAACATTTTTTGCTGCATCCGAATTTCCGTTGGCAGTGAGTTTAGGTTCATATAGGTTAGAATTGTAACAATGCTTAAACTTAATCTTAGTCAGAAACAAGGTAAACAACCATGGCATTTCAACTTCCCACCCTTCCCTACGCAATGGATGCGCTAGAGTCTTCTGGTATGTCTGCTAAAACCCTGGAGTTTCACTACGGCAAACACCATAAGGGCTATGTTGACAACCTCAATAAACTAGTACAGGATACTCCTCTGGCAGATCAATCCCTTGAGGATGTAATCAAGGCTAGCCACCAAGAAGGTAAAGCAGGCATTTTCAACAATGCTGCTCAAGTATGGAATCATACTTTTTACTGGCATGGAATTAAGCCCAGCGGTGGCGGCAATCCTACTGGCACTTTGGCAGATAAGATCAATACTGACTTTGGTAGCTTAGACAAATTTAAAGATGAATTCAAAAATGCTGGCGCTACTCAATTTGGGAGTGGTTGGGCATGGTTGGTACTGGAAAATGGCACCCTCAAGGTCACCAAAACTGCCAATGCTGAAAATCCTTTGATTCATGCTGGTCAAGTGCCACTCTTGACCATGGATGTATGGGAACATGCCTACTACTTGGATTTCCAAAACAGCCGTCCCAACTTCATGCAAAACTTTGTCGATCATTTGATTAACTGGGATTTTGTGGCTCAAAACCTGGCTGGTGCCTAATCTATAGCCCTTCCTTTAAGTTAAATAACATAAGTTAAATAACAAGTACAAACTAAAATCACAGGGGCGCAAGCCCCTGGATCATACCTACCTTCTAATTTAGGAAATGTTGTGAAAGAGAGCTTGAGAGCAAAGCTCCACAACCCACCTGTAGCCAAGGTTTTAGATAAGGTTTTAGATTGGGCTTGCCTAAGTGCTACATAAATTTGATTCGAACACTGGCTCTATGGGTTTATACCTCTACGCTTTAGCTCCTGATAGTCAGCTCTCGCTCCTTGCCACACTTGCAGTTAGTGGCCTAGATCAGCAACCGTTAGAATTTTTTCATCTTTCTCCCCTAGTAGTTGTCTATAGCCAAGCTAAGCAGGAGCGCTATCTGGCTAGCCGTGCCAACCTACTCGCCCATGAAGCCGCGATCGAGCAAGTTATGCACCTTCTAGAACCGCAAGTTCCGCTACCCTTGCAATTTGGTCTAGTGATCAACACCTGGGAACAGTTGCACCAAGACCTGATTGAGCCACACCTGCCTAAGTTAGAACAACTCTTGGCCAAGTTAGCTGGCAAGCGGGAAGTGGGAATTAAACTGTTTTGGGATCAACTGCAAGAGATCAACTTGCTGTTAGCTGAAAACACCGCTCTCAACCAAAAGCGCCAAGACCTCTTGGGCCGAACCCTGACCATGGATCAAGCCATAGATATCGGTCAAGAACTAGAAGCCGGTCTAGAAGCCCGTCAGCAACAGATTGTCAGTAGCTTTCTTACGGTCTTACGTCCCCTTTGCCATGAATATGTGGAGGGTGAACTGCTGACCGAAAACATGCTGTACAATGCTTCATTCCTAATTGACCAAGATCGAGAACCAGAATTTGCAAAAGCGATCGCTACCCTTGATCAGGAATTTGACCAGAGACTACGGATTCGCTACAACAATTTCACTGCTCCCTTTAATTTTGCCAGTTTTTAGCTTTACTCAAGCCAAGGAAGCTTGATGGCGCTTTGCTACCTCTGCCCAATTTACCACCTGCCACCAGGCTTGGAGATATGCCAGACGGTGATTTTGATACTTCAAATAGTAGGCATGCTCCCACAGGTCATTACCCAAGATTGGAAAACTACCATTTAGCAAGGGGCTATCTTGGTTTTTTGTGCTTAGAATTTCTAGCTTGCCTGTTGGATTCCTGGCTAACCATACCCAACCACTGCCAAAATGCCTAGTTCCTACCTGGTTAAACTGAGCTTGAAAATCTGTCAAACTACCAAAGCTAGCTGCCAACTCGGTCGCCAAACTGCCCTGTGGAGTGTCAGCCTGGGCAGGAGCCATGGTTTGCCAAAAAATCGAATGGTTGAGGTGACCACCGCCATGATCGCGAATGATATTTTGTAACCCTTCTGGGTAGAGCTTGATTTCTCTAATCAAGTTTTCTAGGGAGCTAGGGACAGCAGTGATGCCAAACTGGGCAAACCCTTGATTTAACTTACTCACATAGGCGGCATGATGGCGATCATGATGAATCGTCATGGTCTGCTGATCGATATAGGGCTCTAGGGCATCGTAGCCATAGGGCAGTGGGGGTAAGCTAAATAGTGGTTTGGCTGGTTCTGCTGCCCAAGCTTGATTGGGAGCGATCGCGCCATAGCCAAGTAATCCAGTTACACCCCATAGAATCTGTCGCCGCTTCAAAATTTAGATCCCCTCTACTTCAAATTGAGGTACGGCGATCGCCGCAAAGGCAAAAGCCAACACCAAGGGCATCGGGCTATGGGTGCCCAAACTACTGAACGCAGCTAGCAGAGCTACTCCTGAGATCACTAAGGCTAAGACTTTCTCTTCGCCGCTCATGCCTTTTTGCTGTTTGATATCCCGCAGAATTTTTCTGGGAATCGGCTCAGGCAGCACGGCATTGGGTGGAAACGCCCAATAATTCGCCTGTCTTTCAATAATTAGATCTGTCCAACCGTTGCGCTGACACCACTCTGTAATCCACTCATCCCGAAAATGCTTCATTTAGCAAACCTTTGCTCCAAGTATTTGCACAAGGCTAACAGGTTTGTGAGGGCGGCCTAACCAAAATTAATTAAAATTCACCAGAGTTGGGCTACCTTTCGGTGGCAGCAAAAAGACAGGGATTTGAAGGGAGGTCTAATACCAAATTCCTATAGCTAGACTACAGATTAATTGGAATGGGCAAAGCTCCACACCCACTTAGAGCCAAGATTTTAGATTATTGCAGTTTGCAAGTTAATGGGTGACAAAATAGGGTCGCAGAGCCCCGCCATCGGTTTTAATGATTTTTGTACCGCATTCTTTCAAAAATCGCAATAAGCTTGCGTAAGCTCTAATTTTACTGGGTCTTGCGGAAATGACAGTAGGTGAATTTCTGTTTGGTTGCGAAGGGGGTTTGATGAACTTCACTCATACTATCTACTAAATCGAAGTTATCGCCAAACTCATTAGCCAGACGATCAGGGCTATAGCCGATCACTTCTAAGCCACTGCAACGGGACGGCCCGTCAATATCGAAAGTAGCAATGATCATATGTCCACCTGGTTTGATCGACTGGGTCACAGCTTCTACATATTTTTGACGATCTGCGGCGCGGGTAAGAAAGTGAAAAACGGCGCGATCATGCCAAATATCATAGAACCTACAAGGCAGGTCAACCTGAGTAACGTCAGCTTCTAGCCAAGTAACTGCATGCGCCTGCAATCCTAGGCGCTTTTGGGCAACCTGAAGGGCTGTCGCTGAAATGTCTAAAACTGTGAGCTGCTGATAGCCCTTGTCTAATAAACTGTCTACCAGAGTTGAAGCACCGCCACCGACATCAATCACCTGCGCCGAATGGTCTAGTTCCATGCGCTCGATCAATTGCATAGACAATTGAGGGTATGCTTGAAACCAGCTTACCTCTGTAGAATCCTTGGTCTCGTAGACTTTTTGCCAATAAGCTTTGGTTTCCATAGTTATAGTCCTAAGACTTAGCGCCAACATGATTTAAAACCTGCTACTCAAGTGGGGCTATGCCCCACTCAAGGACTCTCACTTTCTAAGCTCATGGGTAACCAAAAGGGTCGCAGGGCACAACCCGACATTCGGCCTTAATGATTTCTGTATCCCATTCTTTTGAAAAGCCCAATAAGTCCTGAAAATTTTAGGGTGTCCCCTTAAGTGCAGACTTCGGCTGATAGTAAACTGTGCCCCCCTGGTCAGGCGCAAAGGTACAGTTGGCCTGGGACTGGAAGAGCGATCGCCAGATTGGTTGATCGGATACCCGATAGTAATTGCCTAACACTGGCTTGAGGGCGGCAGTTGCCTCTAGCAGATGATAGTGGGGAATATTAATAAAAATATGATGTGCCACGTGAGTCCCAATGTGGTGGTGAATCGGATCAAAGATGCCATAGCTGCGATCAATCGTAGATAGTGCGCCTTTGAGGAAATACCAATCTTCGCCCCGATACCAGGGGATATCTGCCTCGGTGTGGTGCAAAAACGTTACTAAATCTAACCAAACTACAAAAATCAGGTAGGGGATCAGATAAAACTTGATCAACGCCCATAGGTCAAATTGCCAAGCGATCGCGCCCAGCAGCAAGACCATTGCCGACCACCAGATCGTGCTAGTAATCACCTCATTGCGCTCAGAAGCTTTAAATAAAGGACTGTCAGGATGAAAGTGGGAACCTGATTCCCTAGAGGGCGATCGTCTGAAAAGATAGAGGGGATAGACAAACAGCAGCGCCTCAAACCGTAAAAATTTTTCGTACCACTTCATGTTGCGGAAAGTGGTTTCAGTCACAGGATACCAACTCTCGTCTGTATCAATGTTGCCAGTATTAGCATGGTGAGTACGGTGGCTAATTCGCCAGCCATGGAAAGGCACCAGAATTAGGCTATGGGAAATATGACCAACTAGGTGATTTAGCCAACGGTATCGGGAGAAGGAGCCGTGACCACAGTCATGGCCGATCACAAACAGCGCCCAAAACATCGTTCCAGCAGCAAACCAAAAAATTGGATAAAACCACCAGGCATTCAAAACTATAGCTGCCGTGTAGAGACCAGCCACGATCAATAGATCAGCAAAAAAATAGGCTAGGGATCTAGCCACCGAAGGTACAAATAAATGACTGGGAATCGCTGCCTTGAGTTGCGCCAGGGTGAAGGGCAATTCGGTTTTCTTGGCAGATCTAGGATCGTCAATCGGGTTAGTTAGATCAATTGCAGGAGATTGCACGCGGTTAAAAAACGTTAAGAATGTTTACATTCCAAATTTTACGGGATCACCGACCGTTCTTGGGAGATGGTTTTGCCAGAATTTGGGCAAATGCGCTGCCAGACCTTGATTTTAGCGGGTGGTTACCCAGGGGCAGAGCAAGCTTAAGTTAGGGATAGGTGCTCAAACAGGTACGGACATCCCCCCTAACCTCACCAGGTTTACCTGTAGTAAATTGGCACTCAAGGGTTAAGACTGCTAAAACTAGGCTTTAGGTTTCTGGTCTAATCGCTTGAGTCACCCTAGCAATTTTTTAACTTGGTAATTTTTTAACTTTAAGTATTAGGAGGTCAATAACTGTGGCAGCGCTAACATTACAAGCAACCAAACTTCACCCCTTGGGCGATCGCGTTTTAATCAAAATTGCCGCTAAGCAAGAGCAAACCAGCGGTGGCATCTTTCTGCCTGATACGGTAAAGGAAAAATCCCAAGTGGGAGAAGTGGCAGAAGTTGGCCCTGGCGCTCGCAATGATCAAGGAGATCGGATTGCTCCCCAGGTAGCTGTGGGTGACCAGGTGCTTTACTCCAAATATGCTGGTAACGAGATCAAGATTGATGGGGCTGACTATATCTTGCTCACCGAGAAAGATATTTTAGCGATTGTTGCTTAATTTTGTGAGTTTTTAGGGCTGCATATCTCAGGTTGGATGGAGACCTAATCAGCATATGTAACGCCTGCGTAACACCTAGTCTTTTATCTTGTCTATCCCAATCACTATTAATTCAATAATTCTAATTCAATAATTCAACAAAATCTCAGTAACACCTATGGCTAAAACAGTAGTATTTAATGAAGATGCAAGACGCGCTTTAGAGCGGGGTGTAAATGCCCTAGCTGACGCTGTGCGGGTTACCCTAGGCCCCAAAGGTCGCAATGTGGTTCTAGAAAAGAAATACGGTGCACCTCAGATTATCAATGACGGTGTTACGATCGCTAAGGAAATTGACCTGGAGGATCCCCTAGAAAACACTGGCGCTCAATTGATTCGCGAAGTAGCTGCCAAAACCAATGATGTGGCGGGAGACGGTACTACTAGTGCGACAGTTCTAGCTCAAGCCATGATCCGCGAGGGCTTGCGCAATGTGGCCGCTGGTTCTAATCCAATCGGCTTGCGCCGTGGCATGGAAAAGGCGGTAAATCACCTGGTGGGCGTAATTGCTAACCATGCTAAGCCTGTAGAGGGTGCAGCGATCGCTCAAGTGGCTACGATCTCGGCTGGTAACGACACTGTAGTTGGGGAAATGATTGCCAATGCCATGGCGAAGGTAGGCAAAGATGGGGTAATCACCGTAGAAGAGTCCAAATCCCTCGATACCGAAATGGAAGTGGTAGAAGGGATGCAGTTTGATCGGGGCTATACCTCGCCCTACTTTGTCACTGACAATGAACGGATGGTGACCGAGTTTGAGAATGCCAGAATTCTGATTACGGATAAGAAAATCAATCTGATTCAAGATCTAGTACCTGTACTGGAAAAAGTTGCCCGTGCTGGACAGCCACTCTTGATCATTGCTGAAGATGTGGAAGGTGAAGCCCTTGCCACCCTAGTGGTCAACAAGCTGCGCGGTGCCCTCAATGTTGCCGCAGTTAAGGCGCCTGGTTTTGGCGATCGCCGTAAAGCCCTTCTCCAAGACATTGCCGTACTCACCAATGGTCAAGTAATTTCGGAAGATCTAGGCTTGAGTTTAGACACTGTGACCCTGGATATGCTGGGTACTGCGCGCAAGCTTACCATTCTCAAGGATAAAACCACGATTGTGGCTGGCACTGACAACAAAGTCAATGTGGAGAAGCGAATCGCCCAAATTCGCAAAGAACTAGAAGCAACTGATTCTGAGTACGACAAGGAAAAGCTGCAAGAGCGTCTAGCTAAGCTGGCTGGCGGTGTAGCGGTAATTAAGGTGGGTGCTGCTACCGAAACCGAACTCAAGGATCGTAAACTCCGAATTGAAGATGCCCTGAACGCTACCCGTGCAGCGATCGAGGAAGGAATTGTCCCTGGTGGTGGATCTACCCTGGCGCACTTGATCAAGGAAGCTGTGAGCTTTAAGTCTACCTTGGTAGCTGAAGAAGCAACTGGTGCCGAAATTATTGCCCAATCGCTCGAAGCGCCTCTGCGTCAAATCAGTAACAATGCTGGTTTAGAAGGCAGTGTGATTGTTGAGAAGGTGAAAGAGCTAGAGTTTAATATGGGCTTTGATGCGCTCAACTCTGAGTTTGTAGACATGATTGCTCAAGGTATTATTGACCCAGCGAAGGTGGTACGTTCTGCCCTGCAAAATGCGGCTTCGATCGCTGGCATGGTACTAACTACCGAGTGCTTGGTGGTCGAAAAGCCTGAAAAGAAAGCTGCTGCTGCTCCTGACATGGGCGGTATGGGTGGCATGGGCGGTATGGGTGGTATGGGTATGATGTAAGCCGTTTTGTCTATCTAAAATCCCAACCCTGATCGACTCTGATGGTTGATTGGGGTTTTTGCCTGACCTCACACTAGAATAGGTTTTAGCTATCTTTAAAATTGGCGATCGCAATGGGGAGTAGGGTTTTCGGTAAGACTTTAGGTTTAGTAGTGATGGCTTGCTTAAGTATCGCCACCCCGTCTACTAGAGCAGAGTCAGAAGAGCAGGCAAACATCAGGGTCTACAAGGCAACTAGCGCCGCCGTAGTTTCTATTCGTACTAATGTCGGCAATGGCAGCGGCACAATTATTGATCCTAGTGGCTTAATCTTGACTAGCGCCCATGTGGTACGGGGTGCCAGTAAAATCTCTGTTAGTCTAGCGAATCAGCAGCGCTATCAAACCGAAGTGCTAGCAGTCAGCCGCAGTTTAGATTTGGCACTGCTTAAGCTCCAGGCAGTTAAATCGCCCTTACCCTTTGTGCGCCTAGCCCAGTCTGGTCAGGTGGAAGTGGGTCAGCGGGTGTTTGCGATCGGAGATCCCTTTGGCAGGTTTGCCGGCACGTTATCCACTGGGATCATTAGCCGCATTGACCGCCAGCGCCAGCTACTCCAGACTGATGCGGCGCTCAATCCTGGTAATTCGGGTGGCCCATTATTAAATAACAAGGCGGAGTTGATTGGGATCAGTACCTCAGTTTTTACCACCAATAGTGACAGCCGTACTGGCATTGGCTTTGCGGTTACGAGTGAGACTGCTAGTCAGTTTATCAGCGCTGTACAACAGGGTAAGTTTGTCGATCGCGTCCCTGAACCAGCCGTGACCAACATAGCCCCAGATGGGAAAACCCTATTTGCCAAATTTTCTACCAATGATGACACCCTGAGCGATGGCAGCTACTACCACCAGTATCGATTTGCTGGTCAGTCGGGGCAAATGGTGCAGATTGAAATGCGCAGCAATGAGGTTGACTCGTTCCTGGCGCTGTTTGATCCTAATGGCGTAAAAATTGCCGAAAATGATGACGGTGGCGGTCAAAAAGATGCCTTAATTCGAGCCGTCTTACCAGTGGCAGGTAGCTACACAATCTATGCCAATTCCTACGCGATCGGCGAAGTCGGCAAATTTAGCCTCACGGTCAAATCGATCGCTCGCAAGGGTATCCTATTGCAAAAACAGGGGCGACTGATCGCTAAGGATGGCACACCGACACAAAGCCATCAATTTCGCGGTGAAGCCGGTCAAATGATCACAATTAATCTTTCTAGTCCCGATTTTCAACCCTTGATCGTCTTGTTCGATCCCAATCGCCGCATGCTCAAGCAAGATGGGGCAGAGCGCGATCGTCGTAACGCCGAAATTTCCGTGCGGTTAAACCAGAGCGGCACCTACCAGATCCTAGTCAGCAGCTTTGACCGTTTGCGTGAAGGTGAATATAACCTGACTGTCCGCCAAGGCCAGGATCTTAAATAGTTGTTGCGAATCCTGGGGCAAGCATCTACTCTCGGCGGCAAAGCCCTATAATCAAAATTACCCCTAATCGCTTAAGTCCTAGTTGACCATAGGTGCTGCGCAGGATCAAAATCCAGGTGATTTCTGGGTAATAACATACAAATTTTAAGAACTTCTCCTTAGTCACATCTCTTAGCCAAGCCAAACCTATGACCAGCACTCTGAAACGTTCAAAAGTTGAACTGCTCAAGCAGCAAAGTAACTTTTTGCGCGGGCCAATCGACCAGGAAATCACTAATCAAACCTCATCTTTTAGTCAAGATGGCACCCAGATTCTCAAGTTTCACGGTTGCTACCAGCAAAAAGATCGGGACTTGGAGAAAGCTAAGCAGAAGGGGGAAGAATCTGCCTACACGATGATGTTACGTACCCGCACCCCTGGGGGGTTTATCCCTTGGCAGCTATACCTAGCTCTAGATCAACTGAGCGATCGCTATGGCAATCACACGCTCAGAACCACCACTAGACAGGCTTTCCAGCTTCATGGCATCCTCAAGCAAGATCTCAAGACCGTGATTGCTGATATTGTGCAGCACCTGGGTTCTACGGTTGGTGCTTGCGGCGACATTAATCGCAATGTGATGGCTCCCCCTGCGCCATTTAAGCATCTGCCTGCTTATGCCTATGCCCGTGAGTATGCGCTCAAAATTGCCGATCTCCTAGCGCCCCAAGGAGAAGCCTATTTTGATATTTGGCTAGATGGGGAAAAGGCAGTATCCCTAGAGGCAGATCCAGAAGTAATTCAGGCGCGATCGCAGCAGGGTAGAGGGATTGCCAAAACCGTATTTGAGCATAGTCGCGAACCAATCTACGGCACTCAGTATATGCCGCGTAAATTCAAGGTAGCGATCGCCGTACCAGGTGATAACTCGGTAGACCTGTATACCAATGATCTGAGCCTGGTAGTGATCCTGGATCAAAATGATCAGCTTGCAGGGTTTAATGTCTATGTCGGTGGTGGATTAGGACGCAGCCATAACAACGACCAAACCATTGTGCGCTTGGCTGATGCCATTGGCTTTGTGCCTCTGTCAGATATTTATGAATTAGTCAAGGGTGTGGTGGCAGTGCAGCGGGACTACGGCGATCGACTCAACCGCCGCCACGCCAGGTTTAAGTATATTCTGCACGACTGGGGCGTAGAAAAATTTAAGCAGGTACTCCAGGACTATTACCCCACCCCCTTAGCACCTGCGCGGGAACTGCCAGAGTTTAAATATCAAGATTACCTGGGCTGGCATGACCAAGGCGATGGCAAATACTTTGTGGGGATCTCGATTGACAATGGCCGAGTGCTAGATCGGGATGGGCTACAACTCAAAACCGCCCTGCGCCAAATCACCAAGCAGTATCAGCTACCAATTTTTCTCACTCCTAACCATAACCTGCTGTTCACTGAGGTTACCCCAAAGGCGAAGTCGGAAATTCAAGCAATTCTGGATCAATGCGGCATTCAAGCCCCCGATCAAATTGATCCTCTCACCCGCTATGCTATGGCCTGCCCCGCTTTTCCCACCTGCAGCTTGGCAATTACCGAATCGGAGCGGATTCTGCCCCAGGTGATTGAGCGGTTGCGCACGCTCCTAGAGAAACTTGATCTGGGTGCAGAAAAATTTGTCACCCGTATGACTGGCTGTCCCAATGGTTGCGCGCGTCCCTACATGGCAGAGTTAGGAATGGTAGGCAGTGGGGTAAATGAGTACCAGGTCTGGTTAGGTGGAAATTTCGATAGCACCCGCCTAGCTCAGCCCTACCTGCAACGCATGCCCCTAGATCAGCTAGAGCAGGAACTAGAGCCACTTTTGCTATTTTTCCGTGACCAGCGGTTAGCGGGAGAAGGGTTTGGGGACTTCTGCGATCGCTTGGGCAACGAGCAATTGCACCAATTTGCCAGTAATTATCGCAGCGATTCTCCCACCAAAATCAAGGATCAACGCCATCGGGTCACCCTCTCACCCCAGATCTATGAGCGTCTGCGCCAATTTGTTACCAGTGAGAACAAATCCATGAAAGAAGTGGTCGAGCTAGCCTTGACTAGCTATCTCAGCCAGCAGTAGGGATAACCCCCAAACTTGCCATGGCATCAAGTCTCTATAATAGGTGACATCCCCTATTTCTAGAGTCAGCCCATGGCAGTTAAACCAGAAGATCCGCGGCGATCGCGCCCCAAATTGATTGGTAACATCTTTCTAATTCTTGGTGTTGGGTTGTTAGCCCTCAACATTTTTTTGCCCAACTTTTTTGGTCAGCCTACACCCCAGGTACCCTATAGCTTATTTATCCATCAGGTAGAGTCCCACCAGGTCAGTCGAGTCTCAATTGGTCAAGATCAAATTCGCTATCAACTGCGCAGCGCCAGCAGTGATGCTCCAGGTGAAATCTTGGCTACTACGCCAATTTTTGACCTAGAACTACCCAAGCGCCTGCAGGATAATGGCGTAGAGTTTGCGGCAGTGCCAATCAAGGGCAATAGTTGGTTTGGCACGCTTCTGAGTTGGGTAATTCCCCCCCTAATTTTTGTGGGCATTTTTCAGCTATTTGGCCGCGGCATTGGTGGTGGCGGTGCCGGCTTGCAGATTGGCAAGAGCAAAGCCAAAATGTATGTGGAGGGTGATTCCCCCAAGGTACTGTTCAGCGATGTGGCCGGCGTAGATGAAGCCAAGGTGGAACTAGAAGAAATTGTTGAGTTTCTCAAAACCCCAGAAAAATATACAGCGATCGGTGCCAAAATCCCCAAGGGTGTACTGTTGGTCGGCCCGCCTGGAACCGGCAAGACTCTCCTAGCTAAGGCAGTGGCTGGCGAAGCAGGTGTCTCCTTTTTCAGTATTTCTGGCTCAGAATTTGTGGAGCTATTTGTGGGCGTCGGTTCTTCACGGGTGCGGGATCTGTTTGAACAGGCGAAAAAACAAGCTCCCTGCATCATTTTTATTGACGAATTAGACGCGATCGGCAAATCTCGTGCTACCAATGGCTTCTATGGCGGTAACGATGAGCGAGAGCAGACCCTCAACCAACTGCTCACCGAAATGGACGGCTTTGGCGCTGATACTAAAACCGTGATTGTGCTAGCTGCCACCAACCGCCCCGAAACCCTTGACCCTGCTCTCTTGCGCCCAGGTCGCTTTGACCGTCAAGTGCTAGTAGATCGCCCTGACAAGCTGGGTAGAGAAGCAATTCTGAAGATCCATGCCGCTAAGGTATCCCTAGCTCCTGATCTTGATCTGATCAAAATTGCGGCGCGAACTTCGGGCTTCTCAGGCGCAGATTTAGCTAACCTGGTAAATGAAGCAGCGCTCTTGGCTGCCCGCGGCGGTAGAACAGCCGTAGAAGATTCTGACTTTAGCGAAGCGATCGAACGGGTAGTAGCGGGTCTAGAGAAAAAAAGTCGCATTCTCAATGATAAAGAGAAGCGTATAGTCGCCTACCATGAAGTGGGTCATGCCCTAGTTGGCGCTTTAGCGCCTGGCAGTGGCAAAGTAGAGAAGATTTCAATCGTGCCGCGCGGCATGGCTGCCCTGGGCTACACTCTGCAAATGCCAGTGGAAGATCGGTTTTTGATGAGTAAGGAGGAAATTCAAGCTCAGATTGCTACTTTGCTGGGTGGTCGCTCGGCGGAGGAGGTAGTGTTTGGTAGCATCACCACTGGGGCATCTAATGATTTGCAACGTGCTACTGAACTAGCTGAACAAATGGTGACTAGCTACGGCATGAGTAAAATCCTTGGCCCACTAGCTTACCAACAAAAGCGCGGCGACTTTTTGGGCGGTGGCATGAATACTGGTCGCAATGTCAGCCCTGCTACGGCGGAAATGATTGATCAGGAAATTAAAGAGATTGTGGAATCCGCCCATGGTCAAGCCTTGGCAATTTTGAATCACAACCGTCACCTGTTAGAACAGATTTCCGAGCAACTGCTTGAAGATGAAGTGATTGAGGGCGAGGCTTTGCAACAATTGCTCAGCCAAATTCAAGTACCTGCCTAAACTCAGGATTTGTGAGCGAAAGCCATTGTGTAACTGTCAAATTTTTTGTAACCTAGCGATCGCTTTTGATTGAGGACTTGCGCTAGCGTGAGTCCTTACCCCAGGTTTAGCCAATGAATGCCGCCGAAAAAGCTTGTACCATTGAACTGGCCGCTAAAATCGCCAGTACAGTCACCCTATTTAAGCAATTATTTCCTGACGCTAAGGCAGACCTGCGCCCTTGGCTGAATGATCCAGATACTAACCAGTTGGTTGATCCAGATTCGATCGATCTCAGCTTTAGCTTTCCAGGCATTAACCGCCAAATTCCTAGTCGTGCCATCCTAGTGCAGATTCGGTTTAGTGGCACCAGCATGATTGGGGTGGAAATTGCTGGCTATAGCCATCAAGGCAAACAGTGGAGTTTTTCTACCGTGGCTGATTGGCAAGTACATGGTATCCAACTGCCACCCATAGGTTTTGAGCATAAAATCAAGCAATTTGGACGTGATTTGTTTGAGTTGTTCTAATCTTTAGAACTTACGCAGGGGTGACCCAAAAGCAAGGACTGATCAGTTTTTTACTTTTTGTACTCTATCAATTTTAACAGTCTTTGCGCGATCGCTTGAGAGCCACCTGGGTGGCCTACGCGGTCTGCACCATTTGCTTTACAGGCGGCTAAATAAGCTTGGTCTTGGAGAATCTGCGGGATTAGGGCTGCTGCCTGCATCGGATTGCTACAGGTGTGGACAGATTTACCTAGCAGCCGCATTTGGGCTTCGGCAAAGCGATAGGTAAACTGCGGCCCTTGTCCCACTAATTGCACTACAGGTTTACCTAAGCCTACTGCCTGCTCAACTGCTGTACCTGCCATCCCCACCACCAGGTTAGCTCGATCTAGAATCTCAGCAAACATATCACTACGGCAATGAACTTGGATATGTTGATAGGTGAAAGCTCCCTGATCGTATTGCCAGCCATGAGCCGTAGCGATCGCGGCAAGTTCAGGTTGCATAGCTGGCACGATCGCTCCATAAAACTGGAGGGGGATGGTGATGAGTTTGGCTAGTTCCAGGATCAATCCTAGATTTTGACAGGCTTCTGGCAACCTACTGCCAGGCAAAAAAGCGACTAGGGGTAGATCAGGATGAAGCTGAAGCCGGGGCTGAGCGTAGTGCAGCAGATCCATAATTGGGTAGCCAGCGAACACAGCGTGGGTTAGTCCCTGGGCTTGGCATAATTCCGCCGTGTAGCGATCGCGGCAAAAGATTTGCCGACATTGGCGGGATCTCAGCAAAAAATTAGTAGGCAGAGGCAGGGCAAAGCGGTTTTCGTAGTAGGCAGAGGCCGAAACCAAAAAAGCGGCATAGGGGCAGCCAGTCAGCCATGCCATCGCCAACACCACCACATCACCCGTAGCCAAAACTAGATCAAATTTGCCCCGATGACGGAGTAAGCTGTTGATTTGAGTGAGGGTTAAGCCGATCAATCCCGCTTGCAGATCCTTGAGCAGTTCGCGGCTACTCATGTACAAAAAACCCCTAGAAGGTAGCGATCGCCCAGACACTAGCAGAGGCACTTGGTATGCTCGCCCTTCGCCTACTACAGGTAGAGCCATGATTTCAATCTGGGGAGCCAAGTTTTGCAGGGCTTGGAGTACCTGGTTGCTGTTTAAGTCTTCTCCCGTACCGTTACTGATAAAAAGGACTTTGCTGGTCATGATTCTAAGGGAAACAGGCTTGGTAGAGGCGGGCAGTTTGATCTAGCATTTGAGTGGCGGTAAATAACTGCTGGTAGCGATCGCGGCTAGCCAGACCAAATTGGCCAATTAAATCGGGGTTCGCAATCAACTGGGAGAGTTTAGCAGCTAAGGCGGCAGCATCCGCCGGTGGCACAACCCAGCCATTATAGCCATCCAACACCTGCTCTGGAATGCCACCCACCCTGGTGCCAATAATCGGTTTCCCTTTAGCCATGGCTTCGGCGCAGGCAAGGCTACAGGCTTCCTGCAAAGATGGCAGCACAAAAAGATCATATAGCTCCAGTAGGTTAGCCAGATCGGGCAGATGACCAGGGAAAATCACCCGATCGCGCAGACCTAAATCCACACACATCTGTTTCAGCTCGGCTTCCAGTTCACCACTACCAGCAATCACCAGGCGTAAATGGTCTCCCGGTAATTGACTAAAAGCCTGAATCAAATAGGTCAATCCTTTCACCCCACTCAATCTAGCGGCTGTCCCAATAATCACCTGATTAGCAGGATCTAGGCGTAATTGAGTAGCGATCGCTTGGCAACGTTGGGGATTAGGTGGGGGAGAGTTGATCCCGTTATAGATCAAGTGCAGCTTGTGAGGATTAATCCCCTGATCAAGCAATAGTTGCTGTTCAGCCCCACAGACCGCGATCGCTCCCTGGGCAAATCGATTCACAAACCAAGCCGCCGCCCGATAGCTAAACCGACTGCCGTGATAGCCGTGAGCCGTAAACAAGATCGGCAGGGATGGAAACCCTAACCCCCACCGCGTTAGCCAGATCAACTCATGTCCCCCATGCACATGCACTAGGTCAATGGGCTGTCGAGTCTGGATGGCTTGAACTGCCTGGCGAAATTCCAGCCCCCCCCGCCACCAATTAAAATCTAAGCGCCCAAATACTTGGTAGCGATCGCCCAGATCCCTGACCAGATCACTACCCTTGCCGACTGGAGCCACTAGACTCACCTGGTAGCGATCGCCAAAATGCTTAATTAAATCTAATACATGGGCCTCAGTCCCTCCCTGTTCCAGATAGGGTAGAACATAGAGAATATGGCGCTGATCATTAGTCACAGTCTAATATTGCCATTGGCATTAAGGAATCCCCACCCCTATCATCCCTCAGATCGGCAACACCCAAAGTGAATGAATAGCTCATTTTCCCTAATTTTCCAGGCGAATCTCTAATCTAGGCGGCTGATTAGGCTGCTCCACACCCACCAACCAGCATTGACTAGCCGGCACTTGATAGCGCTGTACCAGGTGATCCCGTACCACTTTCGCGCGCAAATGAGCCAAGTCAAGGGATTTAGGCAAAGAGGTAGTAATAATGATTTCTTGATTTTGAAAAGCTGGAAGAGCCTGTTCTAGCAGAGCAAAATTTTTGATCTGGGCAGTTTCGGGCAGAAATAGCAATTCTGGATCAAGAATCACCTGCCGAGGAGAACCCTGAGCATTTAGCCGCCAAATTAGACTACCTGCCCCCACCAAGCTAATCACCAGACCAATATTCAGCCACTTCAGCCCCTGGTTCATATTTGACTCAGCCAAACGATCGCGCATTTGAGCCAAGCCTCTAGATCTAGGCGCTGCTGGGGTGGAACTTGATCAGCGATCGCTACCAAGGCTGCAGAGATTTCCTGGGAAGCGTAGCCCAGTGCCAAGAGTGTGGTTTCTAGATCGGCTTGCAAATCAGCCGAAATCTGACTAATACTGGGGGTTTCTCCTTGAAGCGATCGCCAATCTGCCAATTTAGTTTTCAGTTCTAGACTCAACCTCGCGGCAGTTTTTTGACCCACCCCCGGCGTTAAGCTCAGCACCCGTGTATTACCACTAACAATTGCCCGTACTAGATCTGGCAGCTTGAGCGTATTTAATAAAGCCATCGCCACCGCCGCTCCCACCCCTGCTACTGCCAAAATTTGACTAAACAGATCCCGTTCAGGCATCTGCAAAAAACCATAGAGCAGCATTTGATCATCCCGCACTACCTGATGGGTAAATAGCTGAACTGCCCTCTTGTCTGTCATCTGCTCTGGAGGAGGTAATTCACGGAGAATCTGGTGCACGGTTGTGGCAGTCACCACCACTTCATAGCCCACATCCCGCACGTCCAGGAGTACCGTAGCCACCTGACCCTTGAGTCGATAGGTCACCAAGGCACCACGCACAAAGCCAATCATTTGATTCTAACTGCAATTTAGGGGCGGAAATTTGGGTAGCTGTACAGCCGCCAAATTGGGGATCGGCTGCTTCTTGCCAGGGATCTCTGCACTTCTAGGAGGGCTCGGAGGATGATTGGAGCTAGGCAGGGGCGGAATCTGAGAGATGCGGGGGAAATCCACGGTACGCACATCCGCTAGGCTATTTAGACCATTACTGGATTCAGTAAATTCTAAGATCGCTGAATCACTCTCAGAGATAATTTGGGGCATTGTTAACTCCTGTAGGGGTGAAAATTTGGGCTTGGTTCTGCCTGGCAAGTCAATTACTGGGGCGATATTAGCAGGGGCAGTTGGTTTCGGCGGTTCGGTAGGTTGCTCTCTAACTGGATTTGGCTCAACCTCTGAAGCTTGACGGGCGATCGCGGCTTGTTTCTCCAGAGCAGCTTTGAGTTGAGCCGTGTGGTTGTGCTGGCGGCGCAGACGGGTGCGTAACTGTTCTAACTCTTGATCCGCTTCTTCTAACAGTGAATCCTTGGTGTTGACTTCCTGTTTCAAACGCTCAATTTCGGTTTCTAGGGATGCCATAGTTGCTTCCTGCAATTGGATTTTTTGTTGAGCAACCTCTAGCTGATCACAGACCATCTGTAGCTCTTGAGTCAACTCTTGGTAAGCCTGTTGCTCAAAATCTTGATCCTGACCTACTTGCCAGGCATCGACCAACAGATTAATTGCCTGGTCAGAGGAAACATCTAGGGCTAGGTCTGACTGGTTCAGGGTTTGCAACTGCTGTTGGGAATCGCTGGCTGAATCTGAGGACTCACCTGGTAAAGCCAAAAATTGAGCTAAAGTGTGATCATTGGCTTGGTCGGGAGACATCTGGGAAAGTAGATCATCTAGCAGATCCGGGGAGTAGTCTCGACTGGGGAAATCTAGATTTTGATCGTCCTGGGAAGGGTTTTCTTGGGCGTGCAGGCGGATTATGTGCTCTAAACCATTCCCAGAACCGTTTTCTAGGTTATGATTGAAGCCGTTTTCACCACTCTTGCCAGAGCTATTTATAGAGCGAGGGTGTCCATAGCGCACAAAAGTCTCAGGTAGTTGATCAAATTCAGAAGGCTGCATGACTAGTTCTGGGCGCTAGAAGTAGACTCAAGCATCCTATCGTGTTTTGTCGTATTTTTGCCAGTTAATTCCGAAATCTCTTGATCAGTGCTACCGACAGGAATTACCCAATCTGAGCGGGGAAGTGCTGCTAGAAAGGAGTTTGAGGCTATGATCCCCTGTGAGGATTTGGTGCAACCTTAACCCTGAACAAATAAGACTACTCCCCCCTATAAAATTAGCAGAACTCCAACTATGGAAATCCAGCGAGCGATTGTAGTTTACAAATCTGGCAGTGAAGTCAGTCATTACTGGGCCGATCGCTGTGCTAGTGAATTAACCGCCTTGGGGGTGCAGGTCTTGATGGGGCCCAGCGGGGCAAGTCAAAATCCCTATCCGGTGTTTTTGGAGTCAATGCGCCAGGGCATAGATTTAGCAGTGGTATTGGGGGGAGATGGCTCAACCCTGGGAGCAGCCCGCTACTTAGCTCCTTTGGGGGTGCCGATTCTGGCAGTAAATACGGGGGGGCATCTAGGTTTTTTAACCCAGTCCTTGAGCCAGTTTGAACAGACGGAGTTGGTGTGGCAGCGTCTGTTAGAAAATCACTACGCGATCGAGCAGCGGATGATGTTGCAAGCACGGGTAGTCAATCCCCAGATCCCCAAAGATCAAGGTACTAATTTCTTGGCGCTGAATGAAATCTGCATCAAGGCAGCTTCCAGCGATCGCATGATTACCACAGTGCTAGAGCTAGAGATAGACGGCGAAGTGGTAGACCAAATCCATGGGGATGGTTTAATTGTGGCTACTCCAACCGGTACGACCTCCTACTCAGTGGCAGCGAGTGGCTCAATTTTGCATCCTGGGCTAGAAGCGATCGCGATTACACCAATTTGTCCTTTGAGCCTATCTAGTCGGAGTATTGTGTTGCCGCCACGGCTGCGGGTGAGTGTCTGGAACTTAGTTGAAGATGATACCAGCCTCAAACTCTGGACGGATGGGGTGCTAGCCACGGGCCTATTACCTGGCCAAAGGGCAGATATTTGGATGGCTCCCTGCCAAGCCAGGTTTGTGATTTTGCGACCAGATTACTCTTTCTATCAAGCGCTGCAAGAAAAGCTACTATGGCATGGTACGAGGCTGAACTACCAAAATCGCTATCGTTAATTCAGTAAACCTATGGCAAATATGCTTAACCTGGCAATCGTTCAAACCTCTTGTCGCGATCGCGATCGCCAAGTGAATATTGACCGCGTGAGTGCCTACATCGAACAGGCTGCCCAGGCAGGGGCTCAGGTGATTTTGCCTCCAGAGCTATTTGCTACCCCCTACTTCTGTCGCCAAGAACAGGAACAGTTTTTTGGGTGGGCGACCACAGTAGACCAAGACCCTGCGATCGCTCGCTGTCGTCAGCTAGCCAAAACATATCAAATCATCATCCCAGTCTCTTTTTTTGAACAAGCAGGTCAAGCCTACTACAACAGCCTCGCGCTGATTGATCACCAGGGTGAAATCCAAGGGTTGTACCGCAAAAGCCATATTCCCGATGGCCCTGGCTATGAGGAAAAATTTTATTTTCGTCCTGGCAACACTGGCTTTCGGGTGTGGCAGACGATCTACGGTAACCTCGGCATTGGCATCTGCTGGGATCAATGGTTTCCTGAATGTGCGCGGGCAATGGTGTTGATGGGAGCAGAGATTTTACTCTACCCCACCGCGATCGGCTCAGAACCAGCCGAGCCAGATCTGAATACCAAAGATCCCTGGCAGCGTGCCATGATTGGTCATGGGGTATGTAATGTAATTCCAGTGGCGGCGGCTAATCGAATTGGCGCAGAAGGGGAACCCCCAGAGCAAATCCAGTTTTATGGTCACTCGTTTATTGCCGATCAAAGGGGTGAAAAAGTGGCAGAACTAGATCACTTGAGTTCAGGCATCGCCACCGCTAGCTTTGATTTAGCCGAAATCAAGTTGCAACGGGCTTCCTTTGGCTTTTTCCGCGATCGCCGCCCAGACTTATACCAATCAATCAGTGAGCTATGATCAGGGCTTACTTTTTAGCTAGCTTAACCAACCTCAGCCATTATCTGAGCGATCAGGATCTACACCTGTTGGTAGATGGTCTACTGCAATTTTCAAATGGCGGGGCGGCGCCCTGCGACTCCTCCCTTTTGTCACTCATTAACCCTAGCCGCAGCTTAGCCTATGGCCGCGCGGTGATGGCGGGGGTATATTGTCACGATCGCCCTGAATTGATTCCTAGGTACTTAAGCGCAAATGAACTAGATTTACTCACCTACGCGATCGCTTATCTGTGTAAATATCCCCAATCCCTAGAGGGGTTAATCCCCCACCTCCGCCAAGCCATGCCCGACCCAGAACTTGAGCTAGTGGCTGCCCTAGTTGAGCAATGCCAACCCCTCACCACTGCCCATCAGTATCTTGATCCTGAGCGCATTCCTTTTAGCTTATATTTGTTTTTAAGCTGCCCCGATCTAGTTGCAGTTAGCCTTAAGCGTGCTGGCAAAGCCATACTCCCGGTCAGCGCCTTGCTTAGCCTCCATGCGCCCGCCTACTTCTGCGCTGGCAGCAGTTCAGGGATCAATCAATTTAGCGACCAAATCTTTCAAGCCTGGGCAGGAATGCTTACTCCTCCCCAGCCGTTGACTCTGATCAAAGCATAACTGGGGTTTTGGCAAGAACGCGGTATGGAAATGATTAAAACCCATGGCGGGGCTGCGCCCACACCCCACTTAGAGCTAGGTTTTTAGATCACGTTTGCGTAAGTCCTGAATAATGATCGCGCAATCTAGTTTGGGCGGTAGCATAGTAAATATTAGGGTCAAGGGTAGCAATATGCGAGCAGTGCTAATGGCAGGCGGATCGGGGACTAGGCTACGGCCACTCACATGTGATCTACCCAAACCGATGGTCACAGTCCTAAATCGACCGATCATTGAGCATATCCTCAACTTGCTGAAGCGCCACGGCATCGTTGAGGTAATTGCCACCCTCCACTACCTGCCAGATCTGATCCGTGATTATTTTGGTGATGGCAGCGACTTTGGTGTCCACCTCCGCTATGTGGTAGAGGAAACCCAGCCCCTCGGCACCGCAGGCTGTGTCAAAAATGTGGAAAACTGGCTAGATGGCACCTTTGTGGTGATTAGTGGCGACAGCATCACTGATTTTGACCTGACGGCGGCGATCCGTTTTCACAAACAGCGCAATGCTAAAGCTACCCTGATTTTGAAGCGGGTAAAGGAGCCGCGCGAATTTGGCGTAGTAATTACCGATGATCAAGATCGGGTGCAACGCTTTCTAGAAAAGCCTACTTCCAGTGAAATTTTTTCTGATACGGTCAACACCGGTACCTACATTTTAGAATCAGAGGTGCTCAGCTTCTTAGAGCCCAATCGCCCCAGCGACTTTTCCCAGGATTTATTTCCCCACCTCCTAGATGCAGGGTTACCCATTTATGGTTATGTCACCGAAGACTATTGGTGTGATGTTGGCTCCCTGGATGTCTATCGTCAAGCCCAATACGATGCCATGCGGCAGCATGTGCGCCTACATTTTAGCTATCAGGAACTGCGGCGCGGGATTTGGGTAGGGCAAAACAGTCAGATTGATCCAACTGTCAGGATCGAAGCGCCGGTGATGATTGGTGATAACTGTTCCATTGGCGCCAGGGTCTCGATTTCCGCAGGCACAATTATTGGTGATTATGTCGCGATCGCCCCTGGAGCAGATTTACAACGGCCAATTATTTTTAACGGTGCCGTGATTGGCGAAGAAGCCCAACTATGGGTCTGCACGATCGCCCGCAATGTCAGGATTGGTAGACGTAGCCAGGTTTTAGAAGGAGCCGTGATTGGCGCTAACTCCGTGGTGGGAGAAGAAGCCAAAATCTGTGCCAATGTGCGGGTCTGGGATCAAAAGAAAGTGGAATCTGGAGCCATTCTCAATTCCCATTTAATCTTTGGAGCAAAAGCAGCGCGCAATGTATTTGGCTATCAGGGCGTTTCTGGCTTGGCGAATGTGGAGATCACGCCCGAATTTGCGGTTAAACTGGGCGCTGCCTACGGTGCCATCCTCAAAGCTGGGGCGCAGGTGATGGTGTCACGGGATCAACGCACCATCTGTCATATGGTCACCCGTGCCTTGATTTCTGGTTTGATGTCGGTGGGGGTAAATGTCCAGAACCTAGAAACCACTGCCATTCCCATTGCTAGGCTCAGTGCTAATCGCCTGAATGTTGATGGCGGCATTCATGTGCGCGTCCATCCTGATCAGATCGATCACATTCTGATTGAATTTTTGGATGCCAACGGTATTAATATCGACAAGTCTCAGGAGAAAAAGATTGAGTCTGCCTATTTCAAGGAAGATTTTCGGCGGGCGCGGATTGAAGAAATCGGCGAGATTAGCTATCCTACCCGCATTTTAGAATATTACAACACTGGCTTTGCCAAGCATCTCAACATTGAAGCCATGCGCAATAGTAGCTGTCGCAAAATCGTGGTGGACTATGTGTATGCTGTGTCTGGGGCTGTGCTGCCAAGGATTTTAGGCAAATTTAATAGCAATGTGATTGTGCTCAATGCCAGCTTGAGTGAGGTCGGGATCGCCAAGGATGAGCGCCAGCGGATGTTGGGACAACTAGAAGATGTGGTCACTGCCCTGCGGGCAAACTTTGGCGTGCAGGTCTTCTCTAATGGCGAGAAGCTGATTCTAGTGGATGAAACTGGCTATTCTATCCAGGGGGAAATGCTGACTGGGGTAATCATGGAAATGGCGTTGACGGCGGCGGGCGGGGGGGTAGTGGTAGTGCCGGTATCCGCTTCTAGCATAGTGGAGCAGTTGGCTGCCCGTCATCATGGTCGAGTCTTGCGCACCAAGGCTAATGCTACGGGGCTAATGCTGGCCTGTCAGCAAAATAGTCAGGTGGTGTTAGGGGGATCAGCCGAGATGGGCTTTATTTTCCCTCAGCTTCATCCTGGGTTCGATTCCATGTTTTGCATTGCTAAGGTAATTGAATGGCTGACCATCCAGGAGCGTACCCTATCGGAGGTGCGGCTGAGTTTGCCTGATATTCATCATCGTTCCTGTGCGGTGCGCTGCCCCTGGAGTTTGAAGGGCGGGCTGATGCGCCACTTGGTCGAGTCCTATAGCCATGCCACCTTGGAACTGATTGATGGGGTGAAGATTATCTTGCGATCGCCATCCGATTGGGTACTGGTGCTGCCTGATGCCAGTGAACCCCTGGTGCGGGTGTATGCCAATGTGGATAGCGGGGCTGATCCCGAATCTAGTGCCAGGGTAGAAACCAACTTGCAGCAGATCTGTCGCCAGATAGAGGCTTTTTGCTTGGATCAGGCCTTGGGGTTAGCCAGTGAAGTATAGCTAGTATCGCCTGTGATTTCCAGGTAGATGTTTTCTAGGCGCACAGGTTGCAGGGCAAGGGAATCAATCGTAATCTCGGCAAATAAATATATGATTTCGGCCATAGATTTCGGTTCTGGTAGCCAAAAGGCGAGATCCTGACCATAGCGCTTGACCGTAAAATTATGCCGTTGAGCGATCGCGATCGCTTGTGGTTCTTGGGGAGTCCGCATAAACAGAATTTCGGCGGCGGGAATCACCTGGCGAAGCTGAGCTAAGTCTCCCTCTACCACAATTCTCCCCTGTTTGAGAATGCCAATTCGCTGGCAGAGCCTTTCTGCTTCTTCTAGGAGATGGGTAGTCAAGAGGAGGGTGATGCCGCGATCGCGTAATTGCTGAATCAAGCTCCAAATTTCATAGCGGGCCTCAATATCCAGCCCTGTGGTGGGCTCATCCAGGATTACCAGTTTGGGACTATGAATCAGGGCGATCGCCATATTTAGCCTTCTAGCCATGCCCCCACTGAGGTTGCCTACTAAGCTAGTAGCGCGGTCAGCCAGGTTTACGGCTGCTAGGCAATAGTCGATCTGTTGAGCCTTAGCTTTCCCTTGTAAGCCGTAGAGGGCAGCAAAAAAATCCAGATTTTCGCGGCAACTCAGACTGTAGTACAGCAGATTTTCCTGGGGGGCAATGCCAATTAAAGCCCTAGTTTGGGGGGAGGTGCCTAAGCCATCAATTTCAATTTGACCTTGATCCCCATTGATCAGACGACAGATAATGTTGATCAGGGTAGTTTTGCCTGCCCCATTTGCCCCTAGCAGACCATAGATTTCCCCAGGCTGAATTTTTAAGCACAACCGATCTAGTACCTGGCGATCGCCAAACCGCTTGGATAGTTGGTCAATTTTGAGCATTGGCTGCGGCATATTTCCCTACAAGCTCTTTTCTTGGTCTAGCATCTGCCCGTAGGCTAGCCAGCCCCCCGCGATCGCCACTAGAAAAAAGCCGAATAAAAAGCGCAGATGAATCACCATATCAGGTTGATTCCAAGCCCTATTCCCCGCCGAAAACCCAGACAGTGCCTCATTCATGTGGTATACAGGATTAAATTGGGCGATCAGCAGTAGTTCTTTGGATAAAAAGCTAGTGGGAAAGAAAGCCCCACCCAAGATCAACAGAGGCACACCTACGCCAGCCACCAACCCATTCACATCCTCTACCCGATGGGCAAACTTAGTCCCCAACATAAAACCTGCGCCCACGTAGGAAGCGATCGTCAATAGAATTACCACTAGCCCCCATAGCCAAGATCCGGCGAAGCTCACCTCAAACCAAGCAGCCACCGCATAGACCAAAATAGTCTGTCCCAGCCCCACGCAACCGTAGGCTAAAAAAATACCCAGGTAATAGGAAATGCCACTGAGGGGAGACAGCAGCAGCCGCTTGATTGTGTGGCTCTCCCGCTCGGAGACAATAGTAGAGATCGTGCCGCCCAAGCAACTAAAAAACAGGGCCGCCCCCACTAGGGTAGATGGGGTAGTGAGCCTAAATGCTTCTTTGAGTGCAATCTTGTTACCCTCTGCCAAGATCAAGCCATTCAGTAGCAGAATTGAAATTGGAAAGATCGTCCAGAGAATTAAGCTGCGCCGATGCCGCAGTAACTCGAGGAGAATGCGCTGTCCTACGGCGATCGTTTCATACCAATATTTACTCATTGTTTGGACTGACCCATAGCCTACCTAATTTAGAACATTATGACTTGGGCGAGCAAGCTTTAGATATAGGACTTATGCAAAGGTGATCTAAAGCCCTGGCTTTAAGTGGGGTGTGGGGCTCTGCCCTCAAACTCCCTGGTTATAATAGTTCCCCTTTTCCAGCGCGGGAGGGGGCATAAAAAACCTAGTTAAGTCCTAAACACTACCGACTTTTGTGAGAACTTCTGACTAGTTGCTGTTTGAGGCTATGCAGACCCAAGCCCAGGACAAACTTGGCAAAAGAGATCACCACGATCGCTGCCCCCGAAGGCAGGTTGAGATAATAGCTGAGGTACATACCTGCAATTACTGTGACTAGAGCGATCGCCATGCCCAGCAGCATCATTTGCCATAGTTCCTGCACCCACATATAGGCAGTCAAGGCAGGCCCTACCAGCAGGGCAATGATCAGGACTACGCCCATGGTTTGCATACTCGCGACAATGGTGAGGGTGATGGCAGTAATCAAGCCAAAATAGAGCAGATTAACTGGCAAACCCACTGCTTCTGCCCCCAGGGGATCAAAGGTATAAAATAAGAGTTCCTTATAAAAAAGACGAACAATCGCTAAAATTCCTAGACAAATCCAGCCTGTGCGCCAGACATCTGCACCCTTAACTGCCAGAATATCGCCAAACAGCAAGGCATCCAAATCCACTTTGATTTTGAGCAGGGAGATCAATAAAATGCCGGTGCCAAAAAAGCTAGAAAAGATCAATGCCATGGCAGCATCGATCTTGACTTTGGTTTGACTACGCAACAGGGTGATGATCAAGGCGGCAAGCATCCCAGAAGCGATCGCGCCAATTAGTAGATCAAATTTAAAAAACACGGCCAGTACCAATCCTGGTAAGACCGCATGGGCAATTACATCTCCCAGGAGTGCCATCCGTTGCACAATCAGGTAGGAACCAATCACTGGACAGATAATCGCTGCCCACATGCCAGAAGCGATCGCGTTACGCATAAATTCATAGGTGAGCGGCTCTAGCAACCAGTTCATAGGATTAATTAGCAGTATAAAAAATGGTCTAGTTGCCTCTGACTGCCACCACTGAGCTTACCGTAGGCTTTTTGGATATTTTCCAAGGTAAATACCTCCTGGGGTTTGCCTTGGGCAATCAACTGGCGATTGAGCAACAGTAAATGATCATAGCGCTGTAAAGACTCGCCCCATTCATGGCAACTGATCAGTAAAATCTTGCCCGCCTGCTTTAGATCTTGATAGATTCCCACTAGCAGTTCTTCGGTAGTTTGATCTAAGCCAGTGAGCGGCTCATCCAGCAAGAAAATATCTGCCTGCTGGGCTAAGGCACGGGCTAGAAATACTCGCTGCTGCTGTCCACCCGATAGCTGATCGATGGCGCGATCGCGTAGATGCCACAAGCCAGTACGCTCTAGGGCAGCTTGCACGATCTGGTGGGACTGGTGATTGGGCGATCGCATCCACCCCAGGCGCGGCACTTCAGCCAACATCACCACATTTTTAACTGTAATCGGATAATGCCAGTCAATGTGCGATCGCTGCGGCACATAGGCAACCAAGCGGGAAAGTCGAGATAGGGGCTGCTTACCGTATAAAACCTGTCCTTGAGCGATCGGCACTAACTTGAGCATCGCCTTGAGCAGGGTACTTTTACCTGCCCCATTGGGGCCAATTACGCCAGCGATCGTGCCTTGATCCAGAAAAAACGACACATCTGACACTGCCTCAATCCCCTGATAACAGACCGACAACTGTTGCACCCTTAGCATACTCAACTCGCAGATCCGGTAGATGGCTGGGTATATTTGCCGCCCAGCCCTTCTACTAGGGTACGGGTATTGCTGATCAACATTTCTGTATAGGTAGCTCCCTGGGAGCCTGGCTGCCCCAGACCATCGCCAAACAGGGGTGTATCTGCGACCTTGACCTGGGCTTCTTGGGCAATGGTTTGAATTAATTGGGGATTGACATTGGTTTCTACAAAGATGGTAGGCACCTTAGTATCCTTGATTTGCTCCACTAGTTCGGCAACCCTAGCGGCGGATGGCTTTTGCTCACCGCTGATGCCAACAAATACCGGATTGATCTTCAAACCGTAGGCAGCAGCAAAATAGCCCAGAGATTGGTGGGTCGTAACTACCTGGCGCTGATTGGCAGGTATAGTTGCCACCTGAGTTTTGATCCATTGATCCAGTTCGCTCAGCTTGATGGTGAGTGTCTGGCGATTTTGGCTGAACTCTGGCTGAGCCGCTGGCAATAGCTTGGCTAGTTCCTGCTCTACTACAGTCGCCATTTTGATGCCATGTTGGGGGTTATGCCACACATGGGGATCGGGAACTCCTTCTTTTGGGGCTTTTTCGGTACTGTGATCATGCTCACCTTCGTGATCGCCATGATCATGGGCAGCAGCAATCAGAGGCTGGGGTACTGCCAGTTCAGACACGGCGATTTGAGGAGTCTTAAGCTCTGGATTACGCAAACTTTTAGTTAAGCCCTCTTCAAAGTTGTAGCCACTATAGAGAATTAAATCGGCAGTAGCGATCGCTTGAGCATCAGTAGGCGTGAGCTTGTAGGTGTGGGGATCAACGCCTGGGGCAATTAAACAGGTCAAATCTACCTGCTCCTGGGCAATTTGCTGCACTAGATCACATAATACATTGGCGGCAGCTACCACTTTGGGTTTCGGAGGATTAAGCTCTGGAACTTGAGACTGGGGCGACTGACAAGCAGCAAGACCGACTAATAGACCGACAGAGGTAGAAAACAGCCAGGTTTTAGAGATCGCCATCTGCCGGGATTTTTTGATAATGATTATCATTTCACTAAAACTATTCTAGCAACAAACGGCGGAAATTAGGCAAACCTTGGTTACCTTTGCTAAAATCTTGGCGCTGATAGGGGGAAATAGATGGTAAAGATACAAAGATTAGCCCTGGGTGCTCTAGTAGCAAGTATGGGATTAGGGGCAGCAGGAGCAATTTTATGGGCAGAACTACCCAAGCCAACTACACAGGTGGCGAAAACCCCTAAGCAATCAGTAAATTTAACCACAGGGCGCGATCGCTATCGCCTAGCGCTCAGTCAGTTAAACCAGAGTCCTGCCCAGGCGATCGCTACCCTAGCTAATTTAGAGCAGGAATATCCCCAGCTTGCCCCCTACATTTGGCTAAAACGGGCAGAAGCTTACCGACTAAGCGGCGATCGCGCCCAAGCCAACCAAATTTATCAGCGAATTTTGGCAGAATATCCTCAAGTTGCTGCCGAAGCCCTGAGCGCCCTCGGTAAAAACCAGCAGATTATCCAGCAGTTCCCCAGCCACCCCCTTGCCCTGCCCTTGATCTTGCAAGCACTGCAGAAAGCCCCCGATCGCCTAGACCTCCTCCTAGCTGCGGCCAAGTATTTTCACGATCAAAAATCAGTCGTGCCCCTGTTAGATCGGCTAGTAGCCAAGCATAAAGCTCACCTCCAACCTGATCACTGGTGGGCGATCGCCAATGGCTATTTTGATCACCAGCAATTTGCCAAAGCTGCCCAAGCCTATAGCCAAGCTACTCCCAACAGTTTTACTGCCTACCGCCGCGCCCGCAGTTGGCACAGGGCAGACCGCTCCCAACCCGCTCTCCAGGCATACCTGGCGATGGCGCAAGCCTATCCTGACGCGCCCGAAGCTCCCCGCGCCCTGTTGCGTGCTATTCAGGTATCGGAACCAGAAGCGGGTTTTAATCTGGTTCCCCAAATTGTCAAGCGCTACCCTAGCCATGCAGCCGAAGCTCTGCTGGCGCAATACGATTTGGCACTAAAACTCCAGCGCAATCCTCAAGCGATCGCCCAAAAACTGCTCAGTGCCTATCCCAAGACTGCTGCCGCTGCTAGTTTGATTTGGCGCAATGCCCAAGCCCAAGCCGAAAAGGGCAATTTCCCTCAAGCGATCAAACTAGTACAACAAATTGACCCTCAAATTAATGACAGCGAAGTAATTCCCCAAGCCTACTACTGGGCAGGCAAATGGGCTAAAGCCGATCGCCCCCTCGCCCAAAAATTATTTCAGACCGTGTTAGCTCACCACAACTCCTCTTACTATGCCTGGCGCTCAGCCGTACAACTGGGCTGGCAAGTGGGAGACTTTCACAATGTCCGCAATCTCAACTTTAATCTACAAGCCCCCAGTCAGCGGCAAGCTCTACCTGCGGGTGCGGAGCTAGTGCAAGAACTCTACCTCTTGGGACAGGATCGGGATGCCGCCTGGCAATGGCAACAGCAAACCAGGGGCAAGCTGACCCTTACCCTGGCGGAAATTTTTACAGATGGCGTGCTGCGGGTGGGCATTAACGATAACATTGTCGGCATTTATCTGCTCGACAGCCTGAATTGGCTAGATGTCAGTGCCAGCGATCGCGCCCAGATCAAGCTCTTGCAGCAACATCCCGCCTACCTCCAAAACCTCTACCCCTTTGCCTACGGTGAAAGCATCAACCGTTGGGCTAATCAATACCAACTCAACCCCGCCCTCGTCACTGGGTTAATTCGCCAAGAATCCCGCTTTGAGGTAGAAATCCGCTCGGTAGTAGGAGCTACTGGTCTGATGCAGATCATGCCCGAAACTGGGTCTTGGATTGCTAGCAAAAAGGGTAGAACCAAATATTCCCTCACCAATCCCACCGACAACATCGAGTTTGGGACTTTTTATTTGGACTATACCCACAGCCGTTTTCAAAACAACTCGCTGTTAGCGATCGCTAGCTATAATGCCGGGCCAAATGCGGTAGCGGGCTGGGTAAAATCTAGCCTAGGTGATCCCGATCAGTTTGTGCAGCGCATTCCCTATGCTGAAACTAGGGGCTATGTGCACCATGTATTTGCCAACTATTGGAACTATCTCAGGCTCTACTCTCCCCAAGTACAGAACCAACTGCAAGCCCTCAGCCCCACATCCAAGCGATCGCCATCCTAAACAATTTGCTAAAGTAAAATCTAATCCTGTTCGATCCTACCCATGACTTTGCCCTCCTCCATGCAACGGCTAGTAGACCGCTTAAACCGCCTAGCCGATGCCAAACAGCGCTACCAGCAACTGATTCTCTACGGTCAAAAACTCCCTCCCTTTCCAGAGGCGGATAAAGTTGAAGCCAACCGAGTGCATGGTTGCGTTTCTCAAGTTTTTATCACTGGAAAACTCACTGATCAGGGGGAAGTGGAATTTCAAGGGGAATCCGATGCCCTGATCAGCAAAGGCTTTGTTGGATTCTTAATCGCTGGCTTTAATGGTTCAAAGCCGACCGAGATTCTCCAAGTTTCTCCCAACTTCATTCAGCAAACTGGCATCACCGTCAGCCTCACTCCTTCCCGTGCCAATGGATTTATGAATATTTTCCAAACTATGCAAGCGAAAGCTGCTGCTCTGGTTAGCCATGAGTAATTGGCCATTTATCACCCCCGGCATCCCCGATGCTTGGTTTGAAAGACTCCCAGGCATTCCCATGAGTGAATGTGAAGTGAGATTGATCATGATTAGTCACCTCCGCCTCAAAGCCCGATCGCGGCTGTGGGATATTGGTGCTGGCACTGGCACAATTCCCGTAGAAACTGGACTAATTTGTCCTCAAGGTCGAATTTTAGCGATTGAACGGGATGCGGAAGTAGCAGAGTTAATCAAAATCAACTGTAAGAAGTTCGCAGTTACCAACGTGGAAGTACTTTTAGGCAATGCACCCGAATGCTTAGAACAACTGGTCGAGAATCCCGATCGCGTCTGTGTGGAAGGCGGACGTTCCATGCCAGAAATTCTCCAATATTGTTGGCATAGACTAGTTCCCCAGGGCAGAATGGTAGCGATCGCTAACAGCTTAGAGAATCTCTATCAAATCTCTGCCAGCTTCGCTCAACTGCAAGTACGCAATGTCGAAATTGTCCAATCTGCGATCAATCGCCTAGAAACCAGAGGCAATCGTCAGGTGTTCGCAGCGGTCAATCCCACTTTTATTATCAGTGGTGAAAAATTAGACTAGAATTCTAGCTCTCCCAAAATCTTGAAGCGCACATGGTTGAGTGCCAGTTCTCCAATCGAAAAGGGCTGGGGGCGAATACTCTCAAAGGTCACTCCCTTACCAATTTCCACATGATACCAAGGCAGTCCCATAAAAAATCGGGTGGGATAGGGGGGGGTGCCAGTGTCGTCAGGATTGGATTCCATCGGCAGCCAGCCAATCCCAGGAATATAAAATTCAATCCACACATGGTTGTAGTCTTGATAGAGCGGCACATTCTGCTGATCGGCAAAGGGAGGACACTTGTAACGCCCAACCGTGCGACAGGCAATACCATTTAGGCGAGCGATCGCTAACAATAGACCGACATATTCACCACAAGAAGCAGTTCCCCTAGTTAGGGCTTCCTCAGGACTACTAATATAGGGTTGCATCCGATATTCCAAGCGATCGTAGACAAAATTGCGGATTTTTAGCATTTTCAGCAGGATATTAGTCTCGCTGCCCACCGCTTCCCGCGCACAGTTGCGCACAAACGGGCTATCCATACTGAGGCCGTCATCATCTACTAGGTAGAGGGCTTGGAGTTCTGGATCGAGCGTGTCAACTTGGGCTACTTGCTCAGGGCTGATCTGGTACTTGATGCCGCGCAGTTCTAGCAGCGCCTTCCACCCAAACATTCCCCCTTCGCCAGGGGCAAGGTCACCAATCTGAAATACTGCCACTTTACTGCCATTGATCTCCTGAATTTCCATGGGCATCCCCAGAGAATTGATTGCTAGCACCTTTTGCCGATCGCTATTTTCGGGGAGGGCAATCCGCCAAGTCAGATTCTGCACTGGCTGGGGATCTTCAGCACAAAACTCTTCCAAATAGGTCATTTCTACCAAATAGCCATTAGAAAGGGTAAAGCTAGGAGAACCAGCAACCTGTAACCACTGGAACCGATGAATAAAAGTGCGATCGCGCACCTGCACCGAGTAGGGTTCAGGATCATTGGGATTATCGCGGATGTAATACTCATCACCGCTGTAGGTTACATACAACTGCTCTGCCCAAAAAGCTAGACCACGGGGTTGTGGGAAGGGGGTTAATGCCCGCAGATGGATATTTCCTGATTTGGGATCAAGCTGATACACAGTTTCTTCGGCCTGATCTACCGCCCAAAGGTGATCTAAGTGCAGGGTTAAAGCCGTAGCACCAATGCCAGGGCTGGGAATCACCCGCAGCAAGCCCCTAGTAGCACGACCAAATACCATTATTTTACCGATCGCTCTGCAACTCAAATAAATCGCCCCCTCTGCCACTGCCAAACCCTCTATGGGATGGGGAAGAGATAAAAATAAATTTAATTTAAAATCTATCGGATTACAATAAAACAGGTCATTCCCCTTAACTACCCAAAAGGTGGCATCTCCAGCGATCGCGGTCACGCCGCAAAACTGCTGATAGGTATGGCGATTGAGTACCTTAGCCGACTCAGTGAATGGATCCACTTCCAGCACATAACCCCGATAGGTATCTACCGTAATTGCCTTACCCTCGCCTGAAAACATCAGCCCCTGTAATTGATAAGCCCCCACCGGACGAATAAAATGGGGTAAGCTAGCCAAGTTTGTCATGATTAAGTAAAGCCCATAAACTTCTATACCTGTATTAACCCATAACCATGTCGTTGCAAACAGCAGCCAACTTAGCAGAATATTGCGATCGCTGGACGCGGAGACATCCCCAATCTCGGGATTTTATCTGTACTGAATTGCAGATGGCGTGGGAAATTTATGACCAGCTTAGCCTAGTCGAGTTGACCCCCGATAATCTCAGTCAATTATTCCGCCAGTTAGAAACTGAAGCCAAACTCCGCCCCTTGCGCCTATTTGGCAGATTACAGATTTTTTACGAGCGCTGGTGTACTGGCATATTTTTAGACGCGATCGCCGAAAGCCTACCCCACAAAAAATCAGCCCAAGTCAAAACTGCCACCGCGCGGCAAATAGACATTGGTGCAGGCTTAAATGTGATGATTCTACTATTTGGTTTGGATGCCTATATGCAGTCCCAGCCCAAACTAGCAGGCAAACTGCGGTTCTTTCCCTGCGGCGATCCTGACAGCCCCAATCAAAATCATGATAGCGATCGCCTGCTCAAAATTATTGGCTATGCACGATGGCTCGGGATCACCACTTTTTTAGATCGAGTGCGAGACTTTCTGGCGGGTGCCAAGCTCGTAAAGGTAAATTTAGCTGGTGCTAACCTCTTCGGCGTCAACCTAGAGAATGCTGACCTGCGCGGCTCCAATCTCAGTGCCACTAATCTAGCTGGAGCTTGCCTGAGTAAAGCCGAACTCTACCAGACCAACTTTAGTTTTTCTAATCTCACCGGCTGCGATTTTTCGGGAGCCAATGCTAAGCAGGCCAGTTTCAATAATGTGAATTTGATGAGCGCGGAAATGAGCAAAGCCCAGTTCCAAAATGCCAAGTTCAGTAACAGCAATCTCTCAGGTGTGAACCTCGCCCGTGCCGAACTCAATAGCTGTGATTTCAGTAATTCCCATCTGCGCGGCGCCGTACTTACCCATACCAACCTCCATCGCGCTAACCTGCGGAATGCGATCCTGGTCAATGCCGACCTTAGCCATGCAGATTTGCGCCAAGCTGACCTGCGTTATGCTGACCTCCAAGATACCATTCTCAATATGCTCACTTGGGATCAGACTACTAAATGGGAACAGACCAGGGGCTTAAAACTAGTTACTGGGGTTTAGAGCCTTAATTTTTTTGGCGGAATCGCTTGCTTGCCCATAAACCGCCCAATACAATTACTCCCCCCACAGGACTAAATTCAAAGGGAACAGGGGTAGCCGAAAAAACACCGCGAAAGACACGATCTTCACCAGCGACGGGAAATGTACCAACAGTCAGCACTCCGTTGGGATAGGGATTACTAGTGCTAATTCCATAGCCCAAAGTTGGGGCTAGAACCGCAGTATAGATTAGGTTGTCAACAATTGGTAAACTTCCAGGAAATGTCCAAGTCACCGAAGGTAAACCAGCAAATGTTCCTGTGGCTGTGCTAGTAGAAGTGCCAACAATAGTGCCACCATTCCCTGTGCCGTTGTAGATAGTCAGAGTTGTCGCGGCTGCTGTCGTTTGATTTGCTGAATTAGTAAATCCAAAAGTCCAAGTGTCAAGAAAAATGGTTGCTCCCGTTCCCGCTGGATCGTTTCTAAAACTCTGTCCTGAATCCGCAGTATTACCTGTAGTATTAAGAGCTGTATTTTGAACTGTAATATTAATCGCCGATGCGGGGTGAGAAAAAGCTAGAGTGCTGGCTAGGAGAGCAGTTACCCCCCCCCCATTTTTTGATTGATGACAAGTTCTCCATGACTTGAGTAGCACTGGGGTAAAGTACATCCCGATTATAATTACCCCACTAAGTTTTGTAAATACCTTTTATTTGCCACCATGGTAGACTCAAAACAATAACCAGACTTGCCTGACTCCCTGGCTTGATCCTATGACCAACACTCCCCCCACCCTCACCTATACTCTGGAAGAAGTCTTAACTCGATTCGAGCAGAAAATGGATCGGCAGTTCGCTGACATCAATCAAAAGATGGACAGGCAGTCTGCTGAAGTCAATCAGAAATTCGCCGAAGTCAATCAGAAATTAGAAAGAATAGATGATCGACTCAACAAGCTAGAAGTTGGGCAAGCTGAACTTTCTGGTGAAATCAAAGCTCTAGATGAGAAGCTCAGCGGTGAGATCAAGACCCTGGACGAGAAGCTCAGCGGTGAAATCAAAACCCTAGACGAGAAGCTCAGCGGTGAAATCAAAACCCTAGATGAGAAGCTCAGCGGTGAAATCAAAACCCTAGATGAGAAGCTCAGCGGTGAAATCAAAACCCTAGATGAGAAGCTCAGCGGTGAAATCAAAACCCTAGATGAAAAAGTGACTGGCATTGGCAAGCGCTTAGACAACCAGGAGTTTATCAATCGAGGAATTTTAGTCTCTATAATCATTGCCCTGCTGGGAGGAGCAGCAAAACTATTTGATATACTCCCCCCCAACAAAGCTTAGGAATTGAGTTCGCTTTCTTCGGCACATTCTCCCCTTTAAGAACATTTCCCGAATCAGGCTGCGTAGCTATTCAGTGCAATCACCCCATTCCCAGACTTTGCTCAGAAACGGCTGAGATACAGCCTTAGCAATTTCTATAAATCCTCTGCTTGCTGCGCTTTCAGGATTACGAACAACAATTGGAATACCTTGATCACCACCTTCACAGACTTTGCCATCAATGGGAATCTGACCTAGCAGCGGCGCATTCAATTCTTCGGCTAATTGCTGTCCTCCTCCCTGTCCAAAAATTGGCGTATGCTCGCCACAGCGATCGCAAATCAAATAGCTCATATTCTCAATTATGCCTAATACTGGCACTCCCACTTGCCGAAACATATGGATACTACGGCGAACATCAGTCACAGCTACCTGCTGCGGCGTAGTCACAAGTAAAACTCCGCAAATAGGACTCTCTTGCACGATTGTAATTTGGGCATCTCCCGTTCCAGGCGGTAAATCGATCAAGAGAAAATCTAGTTCACCCCATTCCACATCTTGAATAAACTGGGTAATAATTTTATGTAATACTGGGCCTCGCCAAGCCAGGGGATGGTCTGGTTCTGCCAGTAATCCCACCGACATGACTTTTATACCATGAGCTTCTAAGGGAATAAATTTTTGTCCATCAGGGGTATCTATAACTCTGACATCGGCATATCCTAAGCCCAACATTTTCGGCACATTTGGCCCATAGACATCGGCATCCAATAAGCCCACCTTTAAGCCTTGAGCACACAGGGCTGCTGCCAGATTTACAGAAGTAGTAGACTTCCCCACTCCACCTTTACCGCTAGAAATAGCCAGGGTAGTGCGAACTCCAGCGATCGCACAGGGTTCGATATAAGTTTTTTTACACCAATCTAATCCTGAAAGCGCGATTTGAACTCGATCCTGTAGGAAGTGTTGATGAGCACCAATATAGAGACGAAGATAGACATAATTATCCACAATTCGCAGATTCCGTACCATGCCCAAACTCACCACATCACTTTTTAAGTTTGGTTCGATCACCTGCTTGAGATGTTCGATCACTTTTTGCTTGCGAGATTCAGAGAGTGGATCGACAGGTGATTCTTTAACTTCTGTGGGAGCTTGACTAAAAGGAGACTGATGATTAGGCATGGCTTGCATATGCAGGGGATACAGGGACAAATAGTACAGGTGCAATTATAAGCTCCGACTTCGCTTTCTCCGTGCCAATTAGCCTTGCTAACCTTGAGGTTCTTTCCAGAATAGACTTTAATAAATCTGAAGGCTCTACAGAACTATTATGGCTGAATAAGCGATCGCCTAATTTGTAATAGGTACAGAAATTTTATTGATTGCTCGCTGGGCTTGAATGCTAACCTCACGATCTGGGTCATCTAGTGCTTGCTGTAAAGCGGTTAGGGCATCTGGGTTTCCGATGTTTCCTAGGGCGATCGCTGCTTCTTTCCGCACATCCGAATATTCATCGGTTAGAGCCTTAATCAAAGTGGGAACCATGCTGGCATCGGGCATCTTTTGTAAAGCCTGGGTTGCCGCCTTACGCACTTGCCAATGTTGATCACTGACAGCTTTCTCTAAACTAGGAATTGCTTCAGGGTTGGAGTGTGTCATTAGAGATTTAGCAGCATCCCTACGCACCTGCCAATCGACATCACTAGCTAAGGCTTGACACAGAGCGGGAATGACCTCGGGGTCAGCTAAATGTCCTAGGGTCAGGGCAGCAGCACGGCGCACACTATCTACGGGATCAGAGATTAAGGCGATCGCTGGTTGGCAACGTACTACTTGATTGAGGTAGCGCAGGGTGGTAACTGCTGCTTCTCGCAGTTCGGCACGATCAGATTTAAAGAAAGCAAGCACATCAGGTAGAGACTGGGCATCGTGGATTTTTCGCAATAAAATTAGAGAATTTAACTGCATATGAAAGTTATCCATATGCAACGCATCCAATAATTTTAGCAAGTGATCGGGATTGACCAATTCCCCCAAAGCTGCCAATGCTTCGCTACGAATTTCTGCCACTTCAGAACTTAGACATTCCATTAAAGCTGGAACAGCTACAGGATTAGCCAGTTCCCAAATTCCAGTGACTGCCAATTTTTGCACTGCGATACTTTGATCTTTTAATGCTTCGATCAATCCTTCTAAGGAGTTCTCATCTCCCAAGAGTTGCAAGTTTTTAATCGCTACTAGTCGTTCATCCAAATTTGGCGATCGCAACATTTCCAGCCATTGATTTAGTTCAGACATAACTTACCTCAACAGAAATGGAATTTGTACAGTGATCGCCCCAGTTGGACATTCTTTCTCACAGGGTAGGCAGAACCAGCATTCATCGTACTTCATGTATGCCTTGCCAGTTTCAGGGTTTTTCACCAAAACATCCAGAGGACAAACCTCAATACAAGCTACACATTTTTCCAAACATTTAGACTCATCCACAATTACTGGAACATCAACTCGCTGTGTTGTTAAAGCCATGAAACTATCTCCCTAATTTTGAATCTTATATTCTTATGCCAATTCTCGAAATCTTCACTACAGAAGGGATGTAGGGCGAATCCCCACAAATTAATTAAAAAGAACGCCTCTCTCCTAACGCACTGCCACATCATAAACTTCTGTCTTCAGATCAACATCGACAATGTAAGGTTCGATTGGTGACTTAAATAAAACCATACTTCCCGTTTGATCCTTCTTCAAATTAACATGGCAGAACCATTCATCATTATTCTTCTCTGGATAATCAATGCTGTAGTGATACAGCCCCCAACGACTCTCCCGCCGATATAGAGAGGCTCTGGCTGCCATTTCCGCACAGTCACGAATAAAGTGTACTTCCATACACCGCATCAATTCATGGGGATCAGTAGCTCCCATCATTTCCAGGGATTCGTAATAGTTGGTGAACTTTTTCAGGGCGATTTCCATTTTGTGATTCACCTTGGGGGGTTGCAGATAGTCATTTACTAACCGTCTGAGCTTGTATTCCACCTGAGTGTGGGGAATGCCGTTGGGATTGGCTAAGGGAGCATAGATGCGCTGCCTTTCAGTTTCCAGGAATTCGGAATCTGGCTCAAGATGTTCCAAGTCTTGAACGTATCCCACTGCTTCTTGTCCAGCAATGCGCCCAAATACGAAGGCTCCAATCATATAATTGTGGGGAACACTTGCCATGTCACCCGCCGCATACAAACCAGGGACAGTAGTTTCTGCTCTTTCATTTACCCAAACGCCAGAAGCACTGTGGCCACTACATAGACCAATCTCAGAAATGTTCATCTCTACTCCCTGGGTGCGGTAGTTCTCGCCTCTGCCTGCATGGAATCGACCTCGACTAGGACGCTCGTTTGCCCAGAGAATGGTCTCAATTTCAGCGATTGTATTCTCATCTAAATGAGTCATTTTCAGTTGCACAGGCCCTTTGCCAGAGTTTAGCTCTTTCCAAACCTCCAGCATCATCTGACCACTCCAGTAGTCACAATTGATAAACCGATTCCCTTCGGCATTGGCGGTGTAGGCTCCAAAGGGGCTGGCAACATAGGCACAGGCTGGGCCATTATAGTCTTTCATCAACGGATTGATTTGGTAGCATTCAATATTTCTCAATTCCGCACCGGCGTGATATGCCATGGAGTAGCCGTCACCCGCGTTGGTGGGATTCTCATAGGTACCATAGAGATAGCCAGAAGCAGGAAGCCCTAATCTTCCACAAGCACCTGTAGAGAGAATCACCGCCTTTGCCTGAATGATGATAAAATCACCGCTTCTCACATCAAATCCAACAGCCCCGATCGCTCTACCATCCCTTACCAAAATCCGCGTTGCCATCACTCTATTAGTGACATTCACCTTGTGACGCTTGACTTGACGAGCAAGAATCTGTTTGAGATCCTTGCCTTCGGGCATAGGCAGAACATACTTACCCACCCGATGCACCTGCTTGAGGTCGTAGTTTCCTTGGTGATCTTTCTGAAATTTTACGCCCCAACTCTCCAGTTCTTGAATTACCTCAAACCCTAACTTCCCTGTCTGATAGACTGCTTTTTGATCGACAATCCCATCGTTAGAAATGGTGATTTCTCGCACATATTGTTCGGGTGTTGAATTCCCTGGGATTACAGCCGTATTTACCCCATCCATTCCCATAGCGATCGCTCCACTGCGGCGGATATTTGCCTTCTCTAGAATTAAAACATCACCTTCTAGATTAGCTTGCTTTGCCTTAATCCCTGCCATTGTTCCAGCCGTGCCACCGCCAATCACCAATACATCAGTCTTCATCCATTGAGTCTTGATTGTGTGAGTGTTCATTGGGGAGTTTTCCTCTTTATTTATAAAATTTGTGATCTAAACTAGTTGAAGTTAATGGAAAATCTTTGCCTAGTTTTACTTCTCATCTAAATACTATTTTGCATTAAAGACTACTGTTTTCCTATCCAGATCTTTTATAGAATCATAAAAACGATTAATAGAGATAAACTATTTTGTTTTCTAAAATTGTCACAGGGAAATATTAGGAATATTTAGGAATTAACTCCATGGAAGTTTATCAAGTTAAAGTTTTTCTGGAAGTTGCCCGCCATCTGAGCTTCACGGAGGCATCAGATGTGCTTAACCTAACTCAGCCGGCTGTGAGCGCTAAAATTAAGTCCTTAGAAACCGAGTTGGGAACGTCACTCTTTTATCGGTTAGGGCGAAAGATCCAACTTACCGAAGTGGGGGAATTTTTATTTTTAGAAGGGCATAAATTAATCAACGCAGAAAATCAACTAATTACAAAAATCGAAGAGATCAAAAAGGGAAAATCAGGTAATTTACGCATTGGCTGCACTGGCGCGATCGCGGAGGGATGGCTACCCAATCTGGTTTTCAAGTATTCCCGCCTCTATATGGGCGTGCGTGTGCAATGCCTAGTATTTGAGACGTCAGAACTTCTGTATCGAGCGATCGCGGAAGGACAAATAGATTTAGGTATTTCTGAAATTAGTTTTAGGGATTTTAATGAGATTGTGGCATTCCCAATTGGTGAAATCAGCTATTCCCTGGTCGTAGCTGCTACCCATCCCCTAGCCACTAAAAGCTGGCTGAGCCTAGAAGAGTTAAAAGATTATGATTGGGTAATGCTGCCAGTTGGTTCTCCCAGCCGAATTGTATTAGAAAATCGCCTAACTGAGTTGGGATTGGATATCCGTGAGTTTGGGATTGAGACTGTTGACACTTTGGCGGTAATGCGAACCTACATTACCGAGGGAGGTTATCTAGCATTTTCTTCTGGTTTTGAGTTTAATCCAGAACAACAGGCGGGAAAATTAGTCAGCATTCCGCTCCAGGAGTTTGCCATACCAGGTAGTATCTATCTGGTGCAGTCGAAACGCATTAGTGAATTTACCGAAGAAAATTCTGAGCGTTTTGCTGTTCACTCCCGCGCTAATAATCCGATCCAAAAGTTCACTGCGCTAGTTAAATCTCTGCCGATCGCTGAGACTAGTCCGCTAAGAATGCGATCGCCAAATCTCATCATCCGTACCACTAGTTCTCAACGTCCCGACCTAATTACTATCACCATCGGCATCCAAAACCGCACAATTCCCACGGTGACAGCAGGATTGATTATGCAGCAACTGAGACTACTTGAACATTTCCTACCTAGGGATGGTCGCTACAGTTCTACTAGATATCAGGTTCGGTGGTGCGACTTCGCTTCAGGTGCGCCGATTGTAGAGGGCTTACATTCAGGCGAATTAGACATTGGTGTTCTGGGTGACTACCCGCTTTTACTCAGCGCCAGTGATATTGGTAAAACTCGCTTAGTTAGCTTTATTGGCAACAATCCCTGCGGTGGCAATGCTTTGATCGTTCCCTATGAATCCGATTTTTCTGCCATTGTTGACTTTAAAGATAAGGTGATTGCCGTACCACTTGGCTCCTCTGCCCATGGCATGGTGATTAGATCGCTCCATTTGGCGAATATTCTTTCTGCAGTTAAACTCACACCTCTTGCTGCCAATCAGGATTTTAGTTATTCCCATGCTGATGGGTATGCTCATTTTGCTCCCTTTCATAATATCGCCTGTCATCAGGGTAAATATCGCTA
>JANRLH010000050.1:0-12291 GCA_033762795.1 Pseudanabaenaceae cyanobacterium bins.68 | reverse complement strand
GTGGCCGTGGCTCTAGCACCTGAATAAAAGCGATCGCTTGCTGCCAAATAATCATCGGTTCACCCAAGTCTGGCTCGAAGCCCAAGCAATCAAAATCAATCCAGCGCAGTTTGCCAGGTACTTGGTCACCAGTGAGTAGTTTTACCAATACCCGCTCTTGGTAACGAATCATGCCATGGAGACGGCGAATGCTAGGTAGGGTAACATTGAGTTCGGGGCTAGAAGCGGCAGGAGTAGCTGACATAGCGCTGATTTTATGCAGGATTAGTCAAATTTTAGCTTTAATATGGCACTATTACCATTCTCTAGCCTTGATCGCGCCCAGCAGCTCACACGTTGGCGGGATCTGGTGGTTGTGTTTGGTAAGCTCGGGCTATTTGCCTTTGGGGGACCGGCTGCCCATATCGCCATGATCGAACAGGAGGTGGTACAGCGGCGGCAATGGGTATCCCAGTCACGGCTGTTGGATTTGATCGGCGTGACTAATTTAATTCCGGGCCCGAACTCTACGGAGTTGGCGATTCATTTGGGCCTGGAATATGGCGGCTTTTGGGGGATGTGGCTGGCGGGAACTTGTTTTATTCTGCCGGCGATGGTGATGGTGTGGATCTTGGCGATTATCTATAGGCACTCCCAATCTTTGCCGCAGTTGAGTTGGGTGCTTTACGGCATTAAACCGGTGATTGTGGTGATTGTGATCCAGGCGGTGGTTAAGCTGGGGCGCAAGGGGATTAAGGGCTGGACAACTGGGGCGATCGCGGTTGGCGTAGCTCTACTGTCTGGGCTAGGGGTGAATGAGATCGGGTTGATGATCCTAGGCGGATTGGTAGCGCTGGTGAGCGATCGATTGATTAATTCCAAGCCATCGGGTTTGAGCCTAGTACCCCTGGTGGATCTGGTGGCACAGCTACCCACTTTCTTGCCTATGGAATTAAGGCGTGATAGTTGGGGCGTATTTTTGGTATTCCTCAAAATTGGCTCGGTGCTGTATGGCGGTGGTTATGTGTTGTTTGCCTTTTTGCAGCAAGATCTAGTAGAGCGCTTGGGTTGGCTGACCGCTCAACAGTTGATTGATGCGATCGCCGTGGGGCAGTTTACGCCTGGACCGATCTTTACTACGGCTACTTTTATTGGCTATTTGGTGGCTGGGCATGGGGGGGCGATCGCCGCCACAGTGGGTATATTTTTAACTGGCTTTGTGCTGGTGCTGCTATTGCATGGTTGGATTGAGCGCCTGCGCCAAGTGCAGTGGACTGCCAAGATCTTAGATGGGGTGAATGCGGCTGCCTTGGGCTTGATGGCGGTAGTTACTTTTAAATTGGGGGCTGAGATCTTTGATGTATTTGGCTTAGTTGTGGGTGGGGTGGCAGCGATCGCCCTCTGGCGGTTGAAACTCAGTTCGATTTGGTTAATTATCATGGGTGGCATAATAGGAGCCGTCTATAAATATGTTCTGGGATCAAACTATGGCTAAATTGTGGACTCTGAGTTGGATTACGTCGCTCACTCTGGCAACCCCAGCGATCGCTCAGCCTGGAGCTATGAGTTTACTGGAGCAGGCGAACACGCTCAGGCAAAATAACCAACTCCAGTTTGCGGCTCTGCTATATCGCCAAGCCCTTACTGCTAATCCCCGCCTAGCCTCAGCCCATTACGGTTTGGGGATTATTCTCCGCCAGCAGGGCAAATTAGCCGAAGCGATCGCTGCCCATCGGCAAGCCCTGAAGCTAGAGCCGAAATATACTGCCGCCTACTATGCTTTGGGTTTAGCCCTCTACCAAAAGGGAGATCTAACTGAAGCGGTGGAAGCCTACCGCCGTGCGATCGCGCTTTTGCCAAAAACGGAAGTGAATAATCTAGCCTCCACCTATTACAATCTGGGCTTAGCCGAAGAAGGCAGAAACAACTTTAACCAAGCGATCGCTGCCTACCGCGCCGCACTGAGCTTTAATCCCCAATATGCTGAAGCTGAAGTCGGTTTGGGATCTACTCTCCGCCGTCAACAGGATCTCAATGGGGCGATCGCGGCTTACAACCGTGCTATTCAACTCAACCCCCGTTTGGCTACTGCGCGCTTTGCCCTGGGGGTGATTGCCTATGAGCGCCGTAATTATGACCAAGCGATCGCGGCCTACCAACAGGTGCTAGCCCTAGACCCCCAATTTCCCCACCTGCATTACTATCTGGGCGTTGCCCAAGCTGCCCAAGGCAAGTTAGATTTGGCAATTAGCTCCCAACAGGCGGCGATCGCGCTTAACCCTAAGCACCATGATGCCTACTTTGCCCTCGGAGATGCCTGGCTAAAGCAGGGTAATCCTGCCAATGCGATCGCTGCCCTCCGCCGCAGTATTGCCCTTTCACCCAAGTCTCCCCTTAGTTACAACAGTTTGGGCTTAGCCCTCCGCCGCCAAGGGGATTTGAGTGGGGCGATCACTGCCTACAACCAAGCCATTCGGCTCAATCCCCGCTATGCTGCCGCCTACAACAATCTGGGCCGAGCTTTAGCCGATCAACAAAAAAACCCTGAAGCGATCGCTGCCTTTCGGGAAGCCACCCAAATTGAGCCGAACAATGCCATTGCCCTGAGCAATTTGGCGAATTTGCTACTCAATCAGGGACAAGCCAACTCGGCAATTGAGCTTTTGCAACGGGCGATCGCGGCTGGCAGCAGTCAACCCTGGGCAGAGCATACTAGTCTCGGTCTTGCCTACACCGAACAGGGCAACCTGGAAGCTGCACTCCAGTCCTACCGGGCGGCCATTCGCCTTAAACCCGACTTTAGCCGCGCCCATTTTAGTCTGGCTAGCCTCTATGCCCGTCAAGGGCAAAAGGATCAGGCGATCGCTACCTACCGCACTGCCCTCCAACTCTACCAACAGGATCAGGACTCAGAAGGGATTGAACGTAGCCAAGCCGCCCTGAAAATTTTAGTTCCCTAATCTGCCAACCAAACTCAGAGCCACTGCCTCTGCTACTTTAATCCCATCAATCCCCGCCGAGAGAATTCCCCCGGCATAGCCGGCTCCTTCACCGGCAGGAAACAGCCCCCTGGTGTTCAGGCTTTGGAAATCTTCGCCTCGGGTAATTCTGATTGGCGAAGACGTGCGGGTTTCTACCCCAGTTAGGATGGCATCTGCTAGATCAAATCCAGGCACCTGCTGGGCAAATACAGGCAAAGCCTCTTGAATTGCCGCGATCGCATAGTCAGGCAAACTCTGGCTCAGATCGGTAGGAGTTACACCTGGAGCATAGGAAGGGGTGACCTCACCCAGGCTACGAGAAGCCCGCCCCGCCAAAAAATCTGCCACTAACTGCACAGGCGCAAGGTAGTTTCCCCCCCCCAACTCAAAGGCTTGCCTTTCTAAACGACGTTGAAACCGCATCCCCGCCAAGGGATCAGCCTGATCACCAAAGTCTGTAGGGGTAATGCCCACTACGATGCCGCTATTGGCATTCCGTTCGTTGCGAGAATATTGACTCATACCATTGGTGACTAACCTACCTGGCTCCGAGGCGGCCGCCACCACCAAACCGCCCGGACACATACAAAAGCTATAAACTGTTCTACCATTGGTGCAGTGATGACTGAGTTTATAGTCGGCTGCTCCCAAAATTTTATGACGGCGATCTCCAAACCTAGCCTGATTAATTAATTCCTGGGGATGCTCAATCCGAAAGCCAATCGAAAAAGGCTTAGGTTCTAGGTACACTCCCTGCTCTAGCAGCATTTCAAAGGTATCGCGCGCGCTATGCCCCACCGCCAATACTACATGATCTGCTGCTAAGAACTCGCCATTGGCTAAAGTTACCCCCTGTACTTGGTAGCTTCCTAGGTGATTTGCCAGTTCCAAACCCATTACTTTAGTCTCAAACCGTAACTCTCCTCCCAGGGCTTCGATCTGCGATCGCAAACTTTGGACAATACCCACCAGCTTAAAAGTGCCAATGTGGGGACGATGCACGTACAAAATTTCTGGGGATGCCCCCGCCTTCACCAACTCAGTCAAAACCCGCCGCCCTAAATATCGGGGATCGCGCACTTGGCTGTAGAGTTTACCATCCGAAAAAGTCCCGGCTCCCCCTTCCCCAAACTGGGCATTTGATTCTGGATTCAGCCCCGCCTTGCTTTTCCAAAAATTAAAGGTATCCACTGTGCGATCGCGGACTTTTTTACCCCGCTCCACCACGATCGGTCGAAACCCCATCTGCGCCAAGGTCAAAGCCGCAAACAAACCTGCTGGCCCTGCGCCAATTACCAGGGGGCGATTAGCAAAACCCCTCGGCGCTTGGGTCACCAACTTGTAACCCATGTCTGGAGTGGGTTTGACCTGACTATCTTTGGCAAATTTTGCTAGTACCTTTGCCTGATCTTGCACTTCCACGTCAACGATGTAGACCAAACTGAGCGACGATCGCTTGCGGGCATCATAGCTCCGTTTAAAAATACTAAAGCCTAGCAATTGCTCAGCCGGGAGCTTTAATCTAGTCAAGATTGCCTGCTCTAGGGCTGCAGGGGGATGATCGAGATCTAATTTCAGTTCACTAACTCGCAGCATGGAGTTTAAGATCAAGCCTCAGAAAAACACTAATACCAATTCGCTCCCTCTTTTTACAGCACTTCCTTAATCAGAATGGGTAGCTCCTGAAAATACTAAGCAAACACTAAGCAAACACTAAGCAAACATTAAGCAAAAGCTAAGACTGTAATTTTTTTAATTCTTCTCGCAGCGATCGCACCTTTGCCTTCAAGGCCTCAACTTCTGGATCTTGGCTCTCGTCAATGTCATCAATTTCAATAGTGCGGGGATAATTGAGCTTAGGATCAGGGTTTTCCTCATTCCTCACCGAATCCTTTTGCTGCGCTTGCCCTACTAGCTCATCCACAAACCTGCGCGCCTCTTCTGTAGTCATTTCGCCCCTTGCCACCAACTCATCCGCCAGCTTAGTCGCTTGCACTCGCAACTCACCTAGGGTATCACTGGCTTTTTCCCCCGCCAGGGAAGCCAATCCCATGCCCAGATAAAAAGCCTTCTGCACTAAGTTACCAAAAGAATTGATTGGATTCATAGGTCAAGCCGTAGGTTAAGTATCGGGAAAAGTGCGCTGAAATTCCGCTAGTAAATCATCCATTTCCTCTAGGGCTTGGATCACATCAATCCGCAGATTGCCGAGGTTCTCCTGCTGAGATATCTGCACTAGGGCGTTGCGTTTAAGCGCGATCGCTTGAATTTTAGCCTTGATCACTTCAGGATTCATAGGAATTTAACTGGGGAATTTAATTGCTTAGCTTGTGTTATATATTAGCCTAATCTCCTAGGAATCTCCAGCCGCGTCACCGACTGAGGGCATTAAGAAACTGCTGCAACTGGGTCAGCCAAGAGCTAGATCTGCCCGTGGTCTGGCGAAATAGGCGATCTAGGTCTTCTTGGCTAGGGCGATCAGCTAATTCTTGCAATAAACTCATGCTGGTATCGGTTTGTTGCCACACCTGCCAAGCCTGGGGATAGGCACGAAACAGCGCCCCTTGATCCAGAGGTTGTAGGTAATAACACAGTTCAAATCGACTCAAAAAACGTTCTCGCAGCCGCCGCGCTGCCAGGCCTAGACCCACCTCGCTGTTTTCTAACCTGGGATTTACCATCACAAAGGGGCGATCACCTGCTAGTTCCAGTAATTTCTCTACCCGATCTACCTCGATCGAGCTAGGAGCCACCAATAAAAAAGCTTGGTCTTGAGGGCGAATCGCGGCTCGGCCTTCATTTACCCCCCGGGCCGAAAACTCTAGGTCTGTCCAGTCCCGTTTCGCTAGGGCAGCCGTGCCTGCATCCGCAAATAGTGCTTGCCAGCGATCGCCATAGACCGCCTGAAATTTAACCGCAAACTCATAGCCCAAGGGTAGGGGGTTTAACTCACTAAATCTCAACTCAATGATCAAGCGGGATTGACCAGCATTCAAGGCCATAAAAGTGGCAGCGATCGCACCAGCAGTAGCCTGCTCTAGGGTGTCGGGTAAAGTGTGCATAGGGAACTGGGGCAAGCTGAAGATGTAAAAAAATATTACGCTGGGCTATGATAATATCAAACGATTTAAAAAACAAAATTTAAACTCATGGATGCAAAAGTTGGGGTAATGCTATTAAATCTGGGAGGGCCAGACAAGTTAGAGGATGTTTATCCATTTCTCTACAATCTGTTCTCTGATCCAGACTTGATTCGGATTCCTCTACCTTGGTTGCAAAAGCCTCTGGCTGCCTTTATTGCGGCAAAACGTACCCCAATTTCTCAACAAAATTACGCAGCGATCGGTGGTGGTTCCCCTCTGCGTCAGATTACCCAGGAGCAGGCGGATGCCCTAGAAAATACCCTACAACGCTTAGGATTAAATGCCAAGGTCTATGTGGCGATGCGCTACTGGCAACCAGATACTGCCACCGCCCTGCATCAGCTCAAACAAGACCAAATCACCAAGTTAGTAGTTTTACCCCTCTATCCTCAATTTTCAATCAGCACCACTGGTTCTAGCCTCAAGCATCTCAATCACCTGTGGCAGCGAGATCCTGTACTCCAAAAAATTGAAAAAATTGCAATTCGTTCTTGGTGTGATCGCCCTGGTTACATTCGAGCAATGGCTGACTTGATCGCCCAGAAGCTCAAGGTTAGCGCCCCTGAAACCTATATCTTTTTTAGCGCCCATGGCGTGCCCAAAAAATATGTCACCGACTATGGCGACACCTACCAGCTAGAGATTGAAAACTGCGTAGATGGCATCATGCAATGCCTGCGCCGTGAGTTTGGCTGTAATCACTCTCACCTGTTGGCTTATCAAAGTCGAGTTGGTCCAGTAGAGTGGCTACAACCCTATACCGAAGAAGCGATCGCCAAGCTAGCTCAACGGGGGATCAATCACTTACTTGTAGTGCCAATCAGCTTTGTGTCAGAGCATATTGAGACCTTGCAAGAGATTGACATGGAGTATCGAGAAGTTGCAGAATCGGTAGGGATTGAGCACTTTGATCGAGTACCAGCCCTCAATAGCGATCCAGCGTTTATTAAGGATCTAGCCGATCTAGTGTTAGAGTCTTTAAGCCAACAGCTAGCTACCCCTATGGAAGCGGTCAATCTCGCTCCATAAGGCTTGAGCTTCTATCCATCGCCTTAGTTTTAGTGCAGACTTAATGCAGCCAACCTCGCTCTCTGGTGTCAGCACCCAAGTTGCTGAGCAACTGCTGAAAAGCGGCCAAGGCAACAATATTTCCCTCACCCCTAGCCGTACCTATTGGCAGATTGTGCAGCAAAACCTGCTCACTTTCATCAACATGGTATTTTTTGGCTTGGGCATGGTGCTGATTTCCCTGGGCAGCTACAGCGATGCTTTTTTGGTGGTGGTGGTAATCTTGGGCAGCGTAGTGGTGAGTGTATGCCAAGAACTGTGGGCAAAGCGCAAGCTAGATCAGATTGCGATTCTCACCCGCCCCAAGGTAACTGCTTGGCGGGATCAGGTACTGATCGAAATTGATCCAAGCGAAATTGTTTTAGGCGATCTTCTAGAAGTAAAGACAGGGGATCAAGTAGTGGTGGATGGACAGATTCTATCTGAGAGTGGCATTGATTTAGATGAATCTCTGATCACGGGTGAATCTGAAGTAGTCCATCGACAGCAGGGGGATCAAATCTTTTCTGGTAGTATCTGTGTGAGCGGACAAGCTTTCTATCGAGTAGAAAAAGTGGGTAAAGAGAATCTGGCATTTCAAATTACCCAGGGAGCTAGAGCCTTTCGCCAGGTGAATACACCTTTGCAGCAGGAAATCAACTTGCTGATTCGCATCTTTCTATTAGTTTCCACTTTCCTTTGGATTTTGGTAGGAGTGGCAGTATTTGCCAACATTGTCAGTTTTAGTGAAGGGATTCAACGGGCGGCTGTGATTGCGGGACTGGTGCCAGCAGGGCTATATCTGGCAATTACCTTGGCCTATGCCTTAGGCGCAGTGCGCATGTTGGGTCAAAAGGTGTTGGTGCAACAGGCGAATGCGGTGGAATCAATTAGCAATGTGGAGATTCTCTGCCTAGATAAGACTGGTACGCTCACGGCCAATCATTTGCACCTGGAGCAGATTTATCCTGTGGCTGATCATGGCGAAGCCGAAATTCGCGCGATCGCAGGTGACTACGTCAGCAGTTGTAGTCAGCAAAATTCTACTAGTGAAGCGATTGCCCATGCCTGTCCAGGTCGCAAACTGCAACTCACCGCCGAAGTGCCATTTAATTCCACCCGCAAATGGAGTGGCATTACCCTCAATCCCAAGCTTAGCTATATATTGGGAGCACCAGAGGCGGTTTGTGAACACCTGCCTTCCGTGGCTCAGGCCTATTTTGCCAGTCAAGTGGCACAGGGTAGAAGGGTTTTATTGCTAGCGATCGCTCATAATTCCCTCTATGACTCTGGAGATCGAGCCTATTTGCCCTCTGATTTGGCTCCCCTTGCCCTGCTTACCTTTAAGGATCAGTTGCGCCCTGCTGCCCAAGAGACTCTGGCTAGTTTTGCCCAAGCGGGTATTACCCTGAAAATTATTTCTGGGGACAATCCTCAAACTGTGCTAGCTCTGGCGAAGCAAGTTGGGATGAATCAGCATCAAAGCCTCAAGCTGATCAGTGGCAGCCAATTAGAGCAGTTAGATCCAATCCAGTTCGAGCAGGTAGTGCTAGAAACTAATATTTTTGGCAGAATCACTCCAGAGCAAAAATCCCGAATTATTCAAACCCTACGCCAGTCAGGCAAATATGTGGCGATGATTGGTGATGGGGTAAATGATGTATTGTCCCTGAAGCAGGCAAACCTGGGTATTGCCATGGAAAGCGGCAGTAAAGCTACTCGCAATGCCGCAGATATTGTGTTGCTAGAAGATTCCTTTGCTTCTCTGCCCCAGGCTTTTTTGGAAGGTCAGAAGATTCGGAATGGCATTCAAGATGTGATTAAGTTGTTTATGGTGCGCGTGCTTTGCTTCACGCTGCTGATCTTTGCTACTAGTTTAGTGGGAAATACTTTTCCCTTTTTGAATAAACATAGTGCGGCAATTACGCTGATTTCGGTGGGCTTGCCTTCTACTTTTTTGCCAATCTTTGCCAAGTCTGGAGTGTTACCTCACCGTAGTATGATTCGTTCCCTATTACATTTTGATCTGTCGGCAATTTTGACCCTAAGTTTAGTAGCCTTGGGGGTGTATCTCAAGTATTTAATTCCGGTAATTGATCGAAATATTATTCTCTCGGATCAGGATTTGTTAGTACCTAGAAGCGCGATCGCTAGCATTTTGATTTTCTGTAATTTACTTCTAGTGCCTTTTCTCAAACCCCCTACCCGTGCTTGGGTGGCAGCCGAACCCCTGAGTGGCGACTGGCGCTACACGATTATGGCCTTCAGCCTAATTGGCTTTTACATGGTGGCAGTATTGATTCCGCCCCTGCGTAATTTTTTTGATATCGCTTTTCTGGGTTGGCAAGACTATGGCATTTTGGCAGTGGTGGCAATTACTTGGGCAGTAACCCTGCGCACCCTGTGGCGATCGCGCTTTTTGGATAAATTTTTGGGCGTCAGCCTCAAGTAATGAATGGCAACGCCCAGCTAGCCAAAGACTCAAGGCTTGATTTCACTCCACTGTTGCGGGCGAATTCGTCCTAGTTGCCTGAAGCTATTACCCTCTGGTTTAAAAATCACTGCTTCTCCTTCAGCAGGTACAAAACCCAGAGTTGCTTGAATATTTGTACTATGGGTAATTAACACAGTATTTGTGCCGGGATTGGGTAATGCTGATAGTAAAGGGGTAAGAGCCGCTTTAGCTTTGAGTTTGTCTTCTTCCTTTTCTGTGACATAGTTGAGCGCGTCTACCCGATTCACCCGAGAAAATGCTAATCTGCCAGTGTCCATGGCGCGACAGAAAGGGCTAGACAGTACCCGATCAATGGGAATCTGGGACAGATCAATTCCCTGACCGATTAGGCGAGAATCTATCCTTCCCTGGCGAGACAAATTGCGCTGGGTGCTGCAGTCAGTAAGTAAAACTTGAGCAGCATCTTTTTGGCTAGAATCGCCAGCAGCGTGACGAATGAGAATAACGTAGCCACCTTCTCTTAGTAATCCTGCGAGTTTTTGCGGTTCTATAGCCGATTCCTGGGCGATGGCTGCAAGTGGGCTAATTGCAGCAACCAATAGAAATGCAGTATATTTCATAACGTTTTACCTAAAACATCGATCAAACATTAGCCCAATCTTCCCCAAAATACAACTTGCTTGTAGAGGGCTATATTTTCTCTCTTGGCTTAGGAATTATCGCCTTATGAAACAGTAACTGAATCGCGCACTAATTTGTCCCAACCTAAGTCTTTCAAATTATGATTACGTCTCAAGGGGCGTGTGACTAATTCCAGAATATCCCGCGCGTTGCTAAACCCGTGAATTTGGGCAAAGGTGAATTCCACTGACCACTTGGTATTGATTCCCCTGGCTTCTAGAGGATTAGCGTGAGCCATACCGGTAATCACCAGATCGGGCTGCAACTGATAGATTCTCTGCACTTGATTGTAATTGTCTGGCTTCTCCACAATATTGGGATTGGGAACTCCCATCTCCGCGCAGGTTTGTTGTAAAAGATTCAGTTCGGCTGCTTGGAAGCGCTTATCCATGTAGGGAATACCGACCTCTTGGACAGTCATGCCACAGCGCACTAGGAATCTAGCTAGGGAAACTTCCAAAAGATTGTCTCCCATAAAGAAGACAGACTTGCCACGAATTAGTTGCAGATAGTCTTCCAAACTTTCCCAGATCTGTTGTTCGCGCTCGGCTAAGCCCTGGGGAATGATTCCTAAAGCTTCGCAAATATGCTCAATCCACGCTCTAGTTCCATCAGGGCCAATGGGAAAGGGAGCGTTAATTAAATTGGTTTTGCGGCGACGCATCAAGGTGGTGGCAGTGCGGCTCAAAAATGGATTGACGCCACAGGTAAAATAGCCTTCTTCAATCACGGGCAGTTCGCTGTAGCGCTTGGCGGGTAGCCAGCCAGATACTTTAACTCCCTGTTTTTGCAATTCCAAACTGAGATTAGTCACCACTGGATCAGGAAGAGAGCCGAACAGAACTAATGGCCTATGTTTGGCATATTTAGCTTCTGTTGCTTCAATTTCAGTTTTGTTGCGGCCAAAATTAATCAAAGAAGTGATCGCATTGCGTTCTTTCTTTTCGGTTTCCACAATCTTAGTAGGGCAACGGGCGGCCATGGCAGCTAGCACCGTATCTTCTCCCTGGGTGAAAGCATAGTCTAGACCGTTGGCTCGCGCTACCACAATCGGAATACCAATTTCAGCTTCCAATTTGGGCGCTAGTCCCTCTAAGTCCATTTTGATGATTTCAGTCGTACAGGTGCCAATCCAGACAATTACACTGGGATTGCGATCGCGCTTGATTTGTTCGCACAATCTTTTGAGTTCGGCAAAGTCGCTTAGTTGTGCTGAAATATCGCCCTCTTCTAGTTCAGCCATGGCATAGCGGGGTTCCGCGAAGATCATTACGCCCATGGCATTCTGGAGAAAATAGCCACAGGTTTTGGTGCCAATTACTAAAAAGAAGCTATCTTCAATCTTTTGATAGAGCCAGGCTACACAGCTAATGGGACAGAAGGTGTGATAGTTGCCAGTCTCGCACTCAAAGTTCAGAGGATTGGGAGTATTAACCGTATTGACAGCAGCGCTCATAATTTTGTTTTAATTTGAATGGAATAGAAGCTCGATAACAACTAGCATCCAGTGTATCTTGGTTTAGGGGTGGGATTCTTGACGTAACATTAATTAATGGGATTGAAAATCTTTAGATTATCTTTCGATTCTAAAGTTATCAAACTCCCGTACAAAAAAGAATCCCCTGCCTTTAGCCATGGGAGTATCAAAAAACCTACTTGTTGAGCTAGAATAGACTCACTTTTTTAGTTTTCTCTAGCTATGGCTCAATCACCCCAAAATCCTGATCGCATTTTGATTTTTGATACCACCCTCAGAGATGGCGAACAATGCCCTGGCGCAACTCTAAATGTGGAAGAGAAGTTAATCATTGCGCGCCAACTGGCGAAGCTGAAGGTAGATGTGATTGAAGCGGGGTTTGCCTACGCTTCTCCTGGAGATTTTGAGGCGGTGCAGAAAATTGCCGAAACGGTGGGCACTGAGGATGGCCCAATTATTTGTAGCTTGGCTAGGGCAATCAAGGCAGACATTAAGGCAGCAGCAGAGGCGATTAAGCCTGCGGCTCAC
>JANRLH010000049.1:0-1946 GCA_033762795.1 Pseudanabaenaceae cyanobacterium bins.68 | reverse complement strand
GGCTAACCTCAGTTGGGGCAATCTGCGCGGCGCCAGATTAAGTGGGGCAATTTTTCATGGAGCTAATCTATTGGGGATCAACCTTCAAGAAGCCTATATTAATGGGGTAGATTTAAGCCTGGCAGATTTGAATGGGGTTAATCTCAGTGCTGCTAAGCTCTGTGGCAGTAACTTGGCTGGTGCCAATCTCCAAAATGCTATTTTAAGTGCCGCCCGCATGGATGGGGCAACTTTAGCCCAAACGGATTTAACTGGGGCAGATCTGACTGCTGCTTCCTTGTATCGTGCCAATTTGAGTGAGGCAAACTTGACTAGGACAAATCTGGATCAGGCATACTTGCAGGATGTGATTTCGGTGGCTTAGGTTTTGACTCCCTACTTATTTTTATTACCCGCACTAATTCTGTTGACGATTTCAGCCTTCTATCCGCTCCTAGCGGCGATAGGTTTGAGCTTTACTAGCTATGACTTCGTGGGCGCGATTGAGTTTGTTGGCGATCGCAACTATCGAGCTATTTGGAGCGATCGCTTGTTTTGGCAAGTGCTAGGCAATAGCTTGAGCTATTTGGTACTGGTGGTACCGGCCTTAGTAACTTTGCCCTTGGGCTTGGCAATCTTGGTGAACCATAAACTCAGAGGAATGGCCCTGTTTCGGAGTATCTACTATCTACCAGTACTAGTTTCAGTCGTGATTGCCGCGATCGCTTGGCAGTGGATTTATAGCGAAACCGGGCTGTTGAACTATGTGCTTACCAGTTGGTTTGGTGGTCTGGTGGGTAGCTCAGTGCAAATTCCCTGGCTGAGTAACCCCGATACGGCAATTTTCGCGATCGCTCTAGTGATTATTTGGCGCGGCTTGGGCTACTACATGGCGATCTACCTGGCGGGTTTGCAGGCGATTCCTCCAGAACTGTATGAGGCGGCGGCAATTGATGGCAGTGATGGCTGGCGCAAACACTGGGATATTACTCTACCCCTAATGCGGCCCTATATTTTTTTGGTGGCCATAGTCTCAACCATCAATGGCTTGAAGATTTTTGAAGAGGTCTACATCATGACCAAGGGGGGGCCAGCTAATAGTAGCAAGACTATTATTTATTACCTCTACGATCAGGGCTTTACTAACCTAGAACTGGGCTATGCCTGCGCGATCGCCGTGGTGCTTTTTAGCCTAGTAGCGCTGCTATCCCTAGGGGTGGCAGGACGCACGAAAGTCGGCTAAGTAGGTGCGTTGCTCAGATATGGGTTTTAATGACTTGCCCACCACATTCTTTTGAAAATCGTAATAACTAGTCCTCACCAATCATTTTTTATCCAACTTCAAGATCCGTTAATCCAAGGTTTTAGATCGCCTCTGCGTAAGTCCTGAGGTTAACCTTGATCGCTGCACAATTCCTAGCGGAGTTGGGTGTATGATCAACCAGACAAAATTGAGATAGGGGCAGATGGCAGAGCTACGCATTGGGTTGATTTTTGGCGGGCAATCAGGCGAGCATCAGGTTTCGATCGCTTCGGCTAGGGCGGTGGCGCAGGGACTAGGTCAGTACCAAGTGCAGCCTTTTTATATTCAAGCTGATGGCTGCTGGGCTAAGGCGGAGGAGAGTGCCCAAGTTTTGGCAGGAGAATCTGTTACTTCTACAGCAAGCGATCGCTTACCAAGTGGAGTTGAGGCGATTGACCTCTGGTTTCCGGTGCTGCATGGACCCTATGGTGAAGATGGCACGGTACAGGGGCTACTAGAACTCCTGCAAAAACCCTATGTGGGCAATGGGGTGCTGGCTTCGGCGGTGGGAATGGATAAGATTTTGATGAAGTCTTGCTTTGCCCAGGCGGGCTTGGCACAGGTGAAATATCTGGGCTTAAACTCTCAAGATTGGCAGGCAGAGCCAGCTTCTTGGAGTAAACACATAGAGTTGCACTTGGGCTATCCCTGTTTTGTCAAACCT
>JANRLH010000048.1:0-24288 GCA_033762795.1 Pseudanabaenaceae cyanobacterium bins.68 | reverse complement strand
AGGCTGCCGGGCATGACTCTAATGCATATTGCGCCGAATTGGCTATTGATCTGGCTAGTTACCTGGAGTCTCAACCGTCCAGTGGTGATTGCAGTGGCGGCAGGCGCTGCCCTGGGACTACTCCAAGATGGCATGGCTGAGGTTGGAAACGTGGCTCCAATTCCTACCCACAGTTTGGGTTTAGCGATCGCCGGCGGTTTAACCGCTTTGCTGCAAAAGCAAAGGTATGTCCAAGAAGATTTTATCTCCGTGGCTTTGATTGTCTTTGGGATGGCAGTACTAGTGGAAACCGTCATTGCCCTCCAGTTATCTTTGTTTGGCTGGAGCCTAGATCAAGTTTGGCTGACACACCAGCGTATCGCCCTAGCCTCGGCAATTTTATCAAGCCTTTGGTCACCAGTGCTGCATTTTCCCATGAGCAGGTTTTGGCGGTGGTTGGATAAATAAACAGGACTTACGCAGTCTGATCTAGGAATTGCTGTGAAAAGGGAGTTTGTAAGTAAGGTTAATATAGAGCAGGGCTAATTTTTATTCAGGGGAAGAATCTCAAATAATTTTGCCGCGCCACCAATTAGAGCGATGATCACAGAAACTAATATTCCTCGGCTGATAAATTCTTGATTATCTATGCGCTTGCTGATCCCCCCGACTTTTTCGTCTAGGGTTTTAATCTCACCAGTTAGCTTCTGATCTAAGGCTTTGAACTCGCCAGTTAGCTTCTGGTCTAGAGCTTTCATCTCACCAGTTAGCTTCTGGTCTAGAGCTTTCATCTCACCCGATAACTCAGTCTGGCCAATTTCTAGCTTATTTAGCCTCTGATTGACTTCGGCAAATTGCCTATCGATCTTCTGGTTAATGTCAGTCAGCTTCTGATTAATCTCAGTAAATTGTCTGTCTACCTTTTGCTCAAATCGAGATAAAACCTCTTCAAGCGTGTAGGTGAGGGTGGGTGGGGTGTTAGTCATGGGCGGGATGGGAGCTTGATAGATACTCAAATTCTATCCCTTATTAGAGTGGTGGATATTTTGCCAAACTTGAAGGGCAAAGTAGAAAAATAGACCACTAGTTAGTACGGCATAGGTGCCCCCGGCTGGCATCCCTGAAAAAGCCAAAGCCAAACTGCCCAGCCAAAGGGTGAGGGCGTAAATAAACAAAACGGTACGACGCTTAGATACTCCCGCCTTGACTAGGCGATGGTGAAGATGCTGATTTCCGGCCGAAAAGGGAGATTTTCCCTGACGCAACCGCTCAATAATTACGGCACAGCCATCTACAATCGGTACTGCTAAAATCATGTAGGGGAGAACCACTGCCGCCACTACTGTACCCTTAGATACACCAATAATACTTACACCTGCCAGGGTAAAGCCCAGGTAATAGGCTCCACCGTCACCCATAAAAATTTCGGCAGGACTGTTGGGCTTGAAGTTGTAGCGCAAAAAACCTAGGCAACCACCAGCTAAAGCGGCAGCAATCAGGGCCGCAGAAGGCTGCTTCATAAATACACTCGTGATCAAAAGTACAGCGGCAGCGATCGCGCTTACCCCTGCTGCTAAACCATCTAAACCATCAATCCAGTTGATCGCGTTCACCATGCCTGCCAACCACACTACCGTGAGCGGTAAGCTCACTAGCACAGGCAGAAGAATTTTTCCCAGCCAAGGCAGCACCACAAAATCAATTCTGACACCGACAACCCATGCCAGAGTAGCGATCGCAATTTGAGCTGCCAGGCGAACTAGGGCAGGCAAATCGAATAGATCGTCCGCCAAGCCCAGTAAAAAGAAAATCAAGCCACCAATGGTTACTCCCCAGATTTCGTACTCCTTAGCAGAAGCCAAGCTCAAGCCCTTTTCATCCACAAACCAGCCCATGCGCCAGGCAATTAGCAGAGCTATTAGGGAGCCTAGAAAGATCCCTACTCCACCCAAGCGAACTATGGGAGTGCTATGCATTTTGCGCTCATTAGGCTGATCAGTAATGCCAGCCCACAAACCGACTCTACGCACGATTGGTGTGCAGAACCAAACCGTGAAGGCCGAAATCATAAAAGCCGCTAGGTAAGGAATTGCATCAGTTTGGGGCATTAAGCTAGATCAAAGAAGGTAGGCGTAACTCTGGGGCTGGTTTTGGGCTACCTAGCTCAGGGTAGAGGGGATAGCGATCGCACAGATTGGCAACTCGATCACGGCATTTAGTAGCGATCGCTTCATTATCGGGATTTAACAGGCGGTCAGCAATAATATCACCTACCTCCCTAAATTCTGGCGTACCTAATCCTCTGGTGGTCATGGCGGGAGTACCTAGACGCAGCCCACTGGTAACAAAGGGTGATTCTGGATCGAAAGGCACAGTGTTTTTATTGGCAGTAATGTTCACCCCACTCACCAGCAAGTCAGCCACTTTGCCAGTCATAGCAATAGATCGCAAATCCACTAATACTAAGTGATTATCTGTGCCATCAGCTACTAGCTTAAACCCCCTGGTTTGTAGCTGGTCAGCTAGGGCTTGAGCGTTGGCGATTACCTGCCGAGAATACTGCTTAAACTCAGGTTGCAGGGCTTCCCCAAAGGCGACAGCCTTACCAGCAATCACATGTTCTAGGGGGCCACCTTGAGTGCCAGGGAAAACCGATTTGTCTAGCTTTTTGCCTAGCTCAGCATCACGGCAGAGAATCAAGCCTCCCCTTGGTCCTCTCAGAGTTTTATGGGTAGTAGTGGTGACCACATCGCAGTAGGGAATGGGATTGGGATGTAAGCCTGTAGCGACCAAGCCGGCAATGTGAGCAATGTCTGCCAGTAATAATGCACCAACTTGATCAGCGATCGCGCGGAACTGGGCGAAATCAATCTGGCGGGAATAGGCAGAGTATCCACAAATTAACAGCTTGGGGCGGTGCTGGAGTGCCAGATCGCGGATTAAGTCAAAGTCTAGGCGCTCAGTCTCAGGGTTGACGCCATAATGTACGGCGTTGAACCACTTGCCTGAAATATTCACGGGTGAGCCATGGGTGAGGTGGCCACCATGAGACAAATCCATCCCCATGATCGTATCGCCAGGATTGAGCAGGGTTAAAAATACTGCCAGATTAGCTTGGGCGCCAGAGTGGGGTTGCACATTAGCATGGGCAGCACCAAATAGTTGCTTAGCCCGATCAATGGCGATCGCTTCAATTTGATCTACAAATTCACAGCCACCGTAGTAGCGTTTATGGGGCAGACCTTCGGCATACTTGTTGGTCAGAACCGAACCCTGGGCAGCCATTACTGCTAGAGAGGTAAAGTTTTCACTGGCAATCAATTCAATATTCTGGCGCTGCCTGCCAAGTTCTTGATCAATCAAGTTGGCAACTAGGGGGTCGGCGCTAGCTAAAAAATTAAGGATGGCGGCTTCTTTCACTCTAAATCATCTTTTGGTTAATTTCCCCCATAGTAACATGGCTATTCAGGTAGCACAAACCGCAGGTTTTAACCCTATGTTTTCTTCACACCAGTTGTTGGCTCAGTTTAACTCGATCTCGACCGCCCTCCAAACTGGAGATCAGACTCAAGTGGCAGCAGTTTGCACTGAAACCTTGCGCGCCTGGGGCTATCAAGTCCAGCCGCCTGAATATCCTAATTCACTAGATCCAGTCTATGGAGCCGCCTTTGAGCATTGTCCAACTGGGATGTTGATCCATGAAGTTGGCCATGACGGCAGCTATTTCCCCTACTGTGCCGCGAATGCTACTGCCTGTCGATTACTTGGCTATAGCTCAGTTGAACTACTACAGCGATCGCCCCAGGATATCGATCTAAGCTTTGGTAATCTGGGCATTGGTGCAGGTAAGAATTCAGTGGAACGGCTATTTTTGACCAAAAGCGGTACTAAAATTCGGCTGAATATCTCTATCAAGGTCATTCTGATTCAAGGACGGCGCTGGGCAGTTACTTTCTTACCAGATCCATCCCTACAGGTGGCCGAATATCGTTTGCAAGCACTGCTGAATGCAGTTCCTGGCTATATCTCCTGGATTGATCCTGACGATCGCTATCTAGGCGTAAATCAAAAGCTAGCCGATAGTCTGAATTTGTCTATTGGTGAGATTGTCGGTCAGAAAGTTGGATTTATGTTTGAGGATAACCAGTTTGCTCGATTCATTCAGGAATTTCGCGACTCTCCTCAGCTATCTGCTTCCATGATCAGTGATGCCAAACTGCTCAACTCTGAGCGCCCTGCCAGTTATTTAATTGCTGCCCAGAAGGATCAAAACCAGCAGATTGTGATTGTGGGCATAGATATCACCGAGCAGGAAAAAGCCAAGGCTGATCTAGAAGAATTGAATCAGCTATTAGAAGCCAAGGTGAAAGAACGCACCATTGAGCTAGACACAGTGAATCAAAAGCTCACCCGCGAAATTGAAGAGCGTCAAAGAATCGAGCATTCCCTCAGTTCCCATCTCAAACGGGTAGAGACCGCCTATCGCATGGTTTTTGCCATGAATCAAGCCGAAACCCTAGAAGATATCTATAGTCGTTCGGTACGGGGAATGATGTCAATTTTTCAGGTCGGCTGTCTGGCGATCTTGTTGGCCGATGAACAGGGAATGATGCGATTTAAGCTGGCTAGAGGTATGACTGAGCAGTTGCGCAAAAACCTGGAGCGAGTTGTCCAAGACCGAAGTCGATATCTGAATGATGCTAACACCCAGCCGATGCTCTACTACGACACGATTGGCCTGCCCTTCCCCCAGGATCTCCAAGACCAAATGCGCGATCAAGGAATTGAAGCGATGGTAATTTTCCCTTTGATTCACAATGGTCTGGTGATTGGTGAAATTGCTATCTACAGCGATCATGCGCTCAAGCTTAGTCCAGAAGAGGTGCAGATGGGTAAAACCATTGCTACTTATATTGCCGTGGCAATTACCCGCAAGCAGACCGAGATTTCTTTACGCAAGAGTGAGAGTCAATTTCGGCAAATTTTTCGAGATGCCACCTTTGGCATGGCATTGGCGAATATGCGTACTCGCCGCTTGATTCGGGTAAACTCTGCTCTCTGCCAAATGCTGGGCTATAGCGAAGTGGAACTCTTGAGCTTGACCATTGATGATGTAACTGATCCCCAGGATCTATCCAAAGATATGCGCCATCTACTCCAGGCTAGCTATGGTCAAGTGGAAAGCTATCGCTTGGAGAAGCGATTTTTGCGCCAAGATGGTAAGATTTTTTGGGCAAGTTCTAGTGTGACTGTGCTGCGGGATATGGATGGGCATCCAACTTCTATTCTGGTAATGGTTGAAGATATTAGCGATCGGATGGCTGCGGCCGATCAAACGCGCAAAACTGCTGCCCTCAAATTGGAGCTAGATCGAGAGAAAGAACTGAATAATTTGCGCACTAAATTCTTTTCGATGGCTTCCCACGAGTTTCGTACGCCGATCGGGGCGATTCTAATGAATGCGAATATTTTGGAATATGCCAATGACACAGCCTTAAATCACAAGAGCCTACGCAGTTTGCAGCGCATTCGCGCCAATGTTAAGCACCTTACTGCCCTCCTCGATGACGTGCTTACCCTCAACCGCGCTGATACTGGTAAGCTGGCTTATCGACCAGAATTGCAGGAATTGCGAGAACTCTGCCAAAAGGTAATTGAAGAGTGGTTTAGCGAAGATCAGTATCTGGATCGGATTAAATTTCTTCCCCAGGGCGATCGCCCTTATTTGGCGATGATCGATCAAAAATTGTTTCATCATATGCTGACCAACCTCCTAGCTAATGCCTTGAAGTATTCTCAAGAACAAGTGCTAGTGGAGTTGGCGGCGGTGGAGTTGGGTACAATTAGCCTGAAAGTAAGCGATCGCGGCATTGGCATTCCCAGTCAAGATCTACCGATGTTGTTTGATCCATTTTATCGAGGGGAAAATGTGGGCAAGGTGACTGGCTCTGGCTTAGGGTTGACTATCGTCAAAAAAACCGTGGAGATGCACGATGGCACAATTACAGTGGAGAGCGAGTTGGGAGTAGGCACTACTTTTCGGGTGGTGTTACCTAGCTGTTTCCCTTAAGCGCAGAACTTACGCACTCTGATTTAGGAAGTTATTGGAAAGGGAGAGTTTGAGAGCAGAGCCCCACCCCCCATCTGTACTGAAAATTGGTATGAGTCCCAAAGCCACAGAAAAGATTAAACCTGACAAATCCTGCTAAATAGGGTCAAGCTTGAATCTAGAAATCAAAAATCTCTGCTAAAAGTCGCAGGGTAATTTTCCACAATTAGGTTGAAAAATTGGCTATAAAGCCTTAATATGCTGGCGGTTAGATGCACTAGCTCTGGTATCGAGATAGATAACTCTGCTAATATCTGTACTAGAGAACTTATACCAATTCCTCAAGTCACTAGAACAGAGACACGACAGAGAAACACAGAGAAGCACAGAGAAACGGTGAGGTTTTACCCTTGCCCCATCTCAATCAATCTTTAGTTACTCTATCAAGGGACTTACGCAGTCTGACTTGACAAGTGTTGAAAAAAAGAGTTTGAGGAAGAGTTTGAGGGCAAAGCCCCACACCCCAATTAGAGTCAGATTTTTAGATCACCTTTGCGTAACCCCTACTTTCAGTTAATCTTTAGAAGTTTAGTTAATCTTGAGAGATCGGTCTCCAAGTACAAAGACAAGTACCAAAAATATATGGGCAATATGGGCAGAAGTATGAATACAAACATGGATAGAAAACTACAGCCAACTCTCCGCCAAGGTACAGTCAAAGTTACAGCCAAGCGCTATCTTTCGCTCTTGGGTATGGCGCTCGGTGCTACGGCAATGGTGTCTGCCTGCACCACTGATGGCAAGATTGTCATTGAATGTACGGTGACCGATCCGAAAACTAGGATCAATCAAACTATCCCAGTAGAAACTACGGCCGACAAGCAAGGTACTGCCTGTGATGAAGCTCGCGCCCAGGCTAAGGCAGGCAATTTACCCCTAGACCCAGCTACTACCCCCCCTACACCAACAGTAACCGTGCCAGATAGTGAACCGAAAAAAGAACTATTCGGCTCTGCCTTTGTGCCAGGTCAAGATAATGCGGGTGAGCTAATTCCCGTAGTTGATCCCCAGAAACGCAAGGAAGAGTTAAATAGCCGTCTTACCAAGAGCGATCGCGATCCTTTTAGTGCGATTCCAGGCACCGTGCGGATTCCTAATATTTCTGAACCCAAGCCCCAGGTACTCCGCCGCGCGCCCCGCCGCCCTTCAGCCGTTCCTGCTGTGCGGGTTGATGTCCCACCACCACCTGTGGTTGAGCCTAAGACGGATGAAGCCAATGCCGTTACTGTCAGTGGCATCATTGAAATTAAAGGGATAACCTATGCGATCATCTCAGCCCCAAATGAGCCAACTACCCGCTATGTCAGTGCTGGCACCCGAATTTCTAATAATCAAGTGCTAGTTAAACGGATTGAAAACACGGGCGTGCCCACTTTGATCCTAGAACAAAATGGGGTAGAAGTAGTGCGCCAGGTAGGTAAAGCTGCGGTTACGGCGGGAGCGCCAGCAACTCCGAACCCTCTTACTCCTCCAGCCCCTGCCAACTTGAGCCCACAGCCCTCTACCAGCCAAGTTGCGCCAGCGCCAGGAGCTACTCCTCCATCGCCAACGGCGGCTTCGGCTACTCAGCCCCGACTTGTAACTCCTGGGGGGACATTTGTGCCTGGTCTATCAATCATCAATAATACGCCTTTGCAGTAGCCCTCCAGTTTATGAATGAATGGGTAAATAATACGATCGCGGCCTTGGGCTATTGGGGTATTGGCGGCTTGATGCTGCTCGAAAATCTTTTCCCGCCTATTCCTTCAGAGGTGATCATGCCTCTGGCAGGGTTTACGGCAGGTCAGGGCAAAATGAATCTGGGACTAGCGATCGCCGCAGGGGTAATCGGTACAATCTTGGGAGCGATTCCCTGGTACTACATGGGATTGCTATTGGGCAAAGAACGGCTTGCCAGCTTGATTGATCGCTATGGCAAATGGCTAGGCATTGGCGGCGCAGATATTGAAAAATCGGTACAGTGGTTTGGCCGCCATGGCAATAAAGCGGTATTTTGGGGGCGCTTAGTGCCTGGGATTCGCACCTTGATCTCGATTCCAGCGGGCTTAAGTCAGCAGCCTTTGCTGCCATTTTTTGTCTATTCCACCCTGGGTACGACTATTTGGGTAACGATGTTATCCTATGCGGGCTATGCCTTAGGCAAGAACTATCACTTGATTGAAGGCTACATGGATATTATTTCCAAGGTAGTAGTAATCGGCTGCGGTCTCGCCTTGGCAGGTTTCCTGGCTTATCGTTTTTGGCAGTCCAGAACTAGCCCTAGAGCTTAAGCTTAGATCTGACGTTTAGTTAAATATTTGATCGCCATGGCTAAGGTTTTAAAATTGGTATGGGTCTGTGTATTGCTAGTTTTTCTGGGAGCAGGGCAGGCTTGGGCGGAGGACTACGATAAGCAGGTGCTGACGGGGATGGATTTTAGTGACAAAAATCTCCAGGGTTCCCAGTTTAATAAAACGATTTTGCGGCGCACTAAGTTTGTCCATGCTAAGTTGAAGGGCGTGAGCTTGTTTGGGGCGGATATGAGCGATGCAGATTTTCGGGAGGCGGACTTGAGCTTTGCTACCCTGGATACGGCGCGGATGGACTATGCTGACCTGACCAATGCCAACCTGGAAGGAGCCTTTGCCTACGGCACTTCTTTCCGTAAAGTGAAGATCGAGGGGGCAGATTTTACGGAGGTAGATTTGCGGGATAACGTGCGCCAAGAGTTGTGCGCGATCGCTAGCGGCACTAATCCGTTGACCGGTAGAGACACCAGAGTGAGCCTAGAGTGCGAATGAAATATATCTATCTCCATGGCTTTGGTTCGGGACCAACTTCAGCCAAGGCGCAGTATTTGCGGCGAGAATTAGCCCAAAAAGGTGTGGAGCTAGAACTGCCCGATCTGAACTTGGGGGATTTTAGGCAGATTACTTTGTCTCGCCAGCTAGAGTTCTTGACTAATACCTATCAAAACCAGGAGTTAAACCTGGTAGGTTCGAGCTTGGGTGGATATCTGGCGACCCTATGGGCAGCCCAAACTGATCTGGTACGGAGTTTGGTGTTGTTGGCTCCCGCTTTAGAATTTGGTAAGCATTTTCCGGCATATTTGGGTGCCGAAGCGATCGCTACCTGGCAAAGGGATGGAGTTTATCCATTTCATGACTATGTGCAGCAACAGAAGGTAGGTCTACACTATCAATTTTTAGTAGATGCAATCAGCCTCCAGGGAGTTACCCCACCAGATTTACCGACTTTAATTTTCCATGGTCGGCAAGATCTAGTAGTCCCCTACCAGTTGAGTGAGCAGTTTGCCCAGGGTCGCTGCCATACCCAACTAGAAATTTTGGAAACTGATCATAGTATGACTAGTGCGATCGCTTACATGAGTGGTCGGATTCAAGAGTTTTGGGGGCTATAGGTAAAGTTGCTGAGATTCGATCGCTTCAAATAAAGCCTGAAAATTTCCTGCCCCAAATCCCGTGGCACCCTGGTAGCGTTGAATAATTTCTAGGAAAAAGGTGGGCTGACCGAAAAGGGGCAAGGTGAAAATTTGGGCAATCGCCCGATTATCATCCTGCTGCTCAAATAAAATTGGCGGCTGGGTAGGCAAAAACTGTACCCCGCGCGATCGCAAAGTAGCCACAGTCTGCTCAATGTTGGGCGTATGCAGAGCTAAATGCTGTACCCCCGCGCCGCCATGGTAGTCAAGAAATTCCTGAATCTGGGAACTGGAAGTGGTAGGTTGATTTAAGGGAATTTGCACTGAGCGATCAGGGTTTTGCAGCACCAGGCTTTCCAGGCCAGAATGTTCCGTTTGAATTTGAAAGCGATCGCTAACTTCTAGTTCTAGATGTTCCTTATGCCAGCTAGCGATCGAGCCCAGGGTACCTGCTGGTAAATTAATCACCAAATGATCAATGTGACTAAACAGGCTAAAACCCAGGTCGGCAAAGCTCCAGTTACCTAGTTGATATACCAGGTCGGAGTTGGGCATAGCATAGCTGAGAGTGCGATCCCCATGGTTTAGCCCGATCGCTACAATCCCCGCCCCATGCTTGGCTAAGTAATCCTCTACCCCAGGCAAGCGAAGGTCAGAAAACCAGAACTGGATTGCGCCCTGTTGAGCAACTTGGATAGAATTTACTGCCGCGATCGGGTAAAAATCTAGGCAATTACAGCACCAGTCCCGCCAGTAATTGGCATCTGGCACATAAAAATGTACATAGCTAATCTGACTGAGCCGCATACTTAAATTAATCTAAGGCCTGGGGATTTTGGCTAAATAACCATGCCAAACTCATCCTCATGCCCTGTTCTAGATCAACTTGAGGCTGGTAGCCCAGTTCCCGCCGAGCTTTAGCGATTGAGCAGGCAATGGTTTTGTTCATTTCCGACAGCACATGGAGCTTTTGGTGGTACTGACCTAACCCCTGCCAGAGGGCATCAAGGATCAGGGCAAATTCACTCACCCACCCAGGTAGCCACAGGCGGCGATGGGCACAGGTCTGACCAAATTCCTGCTCCAGCAGGCGTTCAACCGTATCGATAACCTGATTCATGGTGTAAGGCTCAGAGTCAGCGATCCAGTAGATTTGAGATTTAGCTCTGGAGGAGATCGCTGCCAAAATTAGTCCTTGACAGAGGTTGCCCAGATAGACCATGGAGCGGCGGTTATTGCCATCTCCGACAATTGGCGCTTTACCGTCCCGAATCATCTGGAAAAATAGGGTTTGGCGAGGGGGTTGGTGCTCCCCATAAAACCACGGAGCCCGAATAATCACGGTTTCAATTTGGGCTTGGCGTTGCTGCACGGCCAATTCCATCGCCATTTTGGACTTGCCATAGCCAAGGTAGGGATTATAGGGAGAATTTTCGTCAAATCGGTGATCCCCATGGGGATTACAGCCGCAGGGGGAATTAGAAGACATGATCATCGCTCGTTTGACTTGGGCAGCGATCGCCGCATCTACTAGATTGATAGTGCCTTGAGTATTGATTTGAGCAAACTCAGCCACCTTGTGAGGATGAATTACACCCGCAGTGTGGAATAAAACTGCTCCCCTTGCGCCTTGGCAAAAATCTATACAGGCTTGGCGATCGCGCAGATCACCCTGGATAATTTCTATCTGCGGTGAAAGTTGTCGTAGAGGCTGAGGATCTTGATTGGGCAGAATCAGACAGCGAATTTGCAGATCCAACTGCGGTTTTGCCAGTTCAGTGCAACCAGGTAGCCCCTCAATCAAAGCTTTTACCAGATTGAACCCTAGCCAACCAGCCGCGCCAGTTACTAGGATTTGGGTAGTACCAAAGTCAACCATAGTTTAAGTTTTTGCCTTTAATCCAGTTTAGCCCTTCTGCCTCAAGATCAGGTCACGGTAATTGTGCCGCTGTATGGGTTCTAAATCCTGGGAACTCCATCTTGCTATTGTGCAATACAGTCCAAAGAACTAGTCTAGGCTTTCTGGACTTTAGTTTGCCAAACAGGGGGGAGATAGACTTTCTTCGCCAAACCGATTGCCTGCAACAGGGCAATCACCTGCCAAGTTGGATCGATTTCCCACCAATGTAATCCTGCCTTAGCAGCCTTGGGATAGGCATGGTGGTTGTTGTGCCAGCCTTCCCCATAGGTGAGTAGGGCTGCCCACCAGAGGTTAGAAGAATGATCAGCGCTCTCAGGGAAATTGCGGTACCCCCACTTGTGACAAGCAGAATTGATCAACCAGGTACTGTGCCACAAAACCACTGCCCGCACAAACACCCCATAGATCAAGAAAGACAGACCTAAGCCCTGGCTAGCTCCGATCGCGTAGATTAAAATTGCCAAAGGAATTTGTAGAGACAGGAAGTATTTGTCTAAAAATTTGTAATATGGATCGCTCGCCAAATCTGGGGCAAAGGTTTTGTAATTGTTATAATCAAAATGCTCAGGCTTGGAGTAAATAATCCACATCATGTGACTCCACCAGAAGCCTCGCTCTGCCGAGTAAGGGTCTTTATGCACATCCTCGGTAAAACCGTGATGCTGACGATGGCCACCTACCCAAAAGATTGGCCCACCTTGAATAGCGAGGGCACCGATGGTAGTAAGGATATATTCCAGCCATTTCGGGACATAGAAACTGCGGTGACTGAGCATGCGATGGTAGCCTAAACAAATGCCAATACTGCCCAGTAGCCAATGGAGAAAGATAGTCACTCCTAAGGCTTGCCAGGAAAAGTACCAGGGGGCAGCCAGAGCGACCAGATGGATAATGCCGAAAAAGAAGACGTTGACCCAGTTGAGCTTCAGGGTCTCAGGCGGGAGGGAGGCGGTGGAGGTCATGAATAACTCGCATTAAATCTTGCACTTAAAAGCACATCTAAAAGCCAAGTGCGTTTACTAAAGTATAGGCTAAGTTTAAGTAATATTAAGCAAAATCTGCCGCATTGATCACTAACTAAGGCTAGACTTTCAAAGTTTAGCAAAAAATAAATTATGGCAACCATAAACAGTAATTATCTCAAGTTAAAGGCTGGTTATTTATTTCCAGAAATTGGCCGCCGCGTCCAGGCTTTTGTGAGTGCTAATCCTGATGCCCAGATTATTCGCATGGGCATTGGTGATGTCACCGAACCTCTGCCTCTTGCCTGCCGTGAAGCGATGATTCAAGCAGTAGCAGAAATGGGCGATCGCTCTACCTTTAGGGGCTATGGCCCAGAACAGGGTTATGAATGGCTCCGCACTAAAATTGCTAGCGCAGATTTTCAGGCGCGCGGCTGCGAGATTGATCCGAGTGAAATCTTTATTTCGGATGGCTCTAAGTGCGACGCTGGCAATATTTTAGACATTTTTGGTCACGATAACGCGATCGCGGTCACCGATCCAGTCTATCCAGTCTATGTGGATACCAATGTGATGGCGGGCAATACAGGAGTGATGAATGATCAAGGCGAATATGGTGGCTTAGTCTACTTGCCGATCACCGCGGCTAATGATTTTGCGCCCCAAATTCCCCAGCAACCAGTAGATTTGATCTATCTTTGTTTCCCCAACAATCCCACCGGCGCAACCGCAACTAAGCAGCACTTACAGGCTTGGGTAGACTATGCCAAGTCCTATGGGTCGATTATTTTATTTGATGCCGCCTACGAAGCTTTTATTCAAGATCCAGAGATTCCCCACTCGATCTATGAAATTCCTGGGGCAAGGGACTGTGCAATCGAGTTTCGCTCCTTTTCTAAGAATGCTGGCTTTACTGGTACTAGATGCGCTTTGACTGTGGTGCCAAAGAGTTTGATGGCTAAATCTGATCAAGGGGAAGCTATCCCGATCTGGCAGCTATGGAGTCGGCGGCAATCGACTAAGTTTAATGGCGTCTCTTATATTGTGCAGCGCGGTGCAGAGGCAGTCTATTCGGCCGCAGGACAAGCCCAGGTGCAAGAGTTGGTTGCTTTTTACCTAGCAAATGCCAAGATTATTCGCGATCGCTTGCTGGAACTGGGTTGGCAAGTCTATGGTGGTACTAATGCTCCCTATGTTTGGGTGAAAACTCCCGCCCAAATGCCTAGCTGGGAGATGTTTGATCTGCTGCTAGAAAAGTGTCATGTGGTGGTTACCCCTGGGGCTGGTTTTGGCGCGGCCGGCGAAGGCTATTTTCGAGTCTCAGCCTTTAATAGCCGAGATCAGGTAGAACAGGCGATCGGGCGAATCACGGCTAAATTTAGCTAATCCCTAAAAGTTAGGCTTTTCCCCTCTAAACGGGCTAGGATATTAGATGTGAATTAGGCAGTTAAGTCAAACCCTAGCTATGGTAGAACGTCCAATTAAAAAAGCTGATCGCATTGCTCCAGTAGAAGGTGCGGTCAGTTCCGATTCCCCTGCAGTTGTTGAACCAACTCCCACACGTAAAACCGTGGCTCCAGTATTAGCGAAGGATCGCTCCAACTCGCCTGAACCTAAACCCAAGAGTATCCCTAACCCTGACTCTAGCCATCAAACCCATAGCAGTGAGGAGCCGAGAGCCAAGGAACGAGGACGCGATCGCCAAAAAAGAGGCGGAGACGATACTAGGCAAACGATCAACCAAGCCCTAGCTAGGGGGCCCAGACCCATTAAAGCTAAGGTAGAAGAGCTGGTGGCAGAAGTTGAGCCCACAGAATCAGTGGCCGAGGAAGAGCAGATTGAAGCTTAAATAATCACCAGTAAGGTTTTAGACTAGGTTTGCGTAAGTCCTAGACTTGTAGTTTAGCCCTGTAGTTTAGCCATAGTGATTTGTATTAAATCTGCAACCCCCAACCTCATATGAAAATTCTAGGCATGATCAGTGGCACTTCTGTAGATGGGATTGATCTTGCCCTGGTAGATTTAGCGGGTGATCTGGTAAGCGATCGCCGCCAGGCCAATCAAATTAAGCTCAATTTAATCGCTGCCCATACCTATCCCTATCCTCCTGCCCTACGCATGGAGATTCTTCAAGTTTGCGCCTCTGCTCCTAGATCCTTAAGCCAGCTTGATCAGTTAGATCGCGCGATCGCTAGAGTTTTTGCTGAAGCTGCGCACACTTTAATCCAACAGACTGAGATTACCCCTGATCTAATTGCTTCCCATGGTCAGACCCTATTTCACCAGCCCCCCACTCCAGATCAACTAGGTACTAGCTGGCAAATGGGTAGAGGTGAACTGATTGCCGATCACACTGGCATCACCACGATTAGCAACTTCCGTGCCGCAGATCTAGCCCTGGGGGGTGAAGGTGCTCCCCTGGTACCCATGCTTGACTGGTTGCTGTTTACTGACCATAACTGCGATCGCTGCATCCAAAACATTGGCGGAATAAGCAACCTGACTTACTTGCCAGCTAAAGCTCCGCCTGAGCGGGTTATTGGTTTCGATAATGGCCCTGGTAATCTGCTGATTGATCTGGCGGCTCAGCGTTTTTTTGCCCAAGCCTATGACCCTGATGGCTGGTTTGCTGCCCAGGGACAAATAGATCAAAGTCTGGTGCAAAGCTGGCTGCAAGAACCTTTCCTGCATCTGCTCCCACCCAAATCCACTGGGCGCGAGCTATTTACATCGGCATACTTCGATCATCTGGTCGAATCAGCCCCACACCTTTCACCTCATGATCTGCTCGCCTGTCTGACTGAGTTCACTGCCCAAGCGATCGCTTTGAGTTATGAAAAATTTCTACCCCAATTGCCTGATCAAGTGCTAATCTGCGGCGGCGGCAGTCGTAATCTCTACCTCAAAGCTCGGCTAGAAGCTTTATTGGCTCCGGCTCAAGTCTTTACTACAGAGCCATTTGGAATTGATCCTGACTTCAAAGAAGCGATCGCCTTTGCGGTTTTAGGTTATTTACGCATGCAAAATCTACCAGGTAATCTCCCCAGTGTTACTGGTGCGAAGCACCCTACTCTCTTAGGGGAAATCCACCCCATAATACCAACTACAGATAAAGCCTCTAAAATATAATTCAGGACTTACGCAGCCTAAGTTGGGAAGTGTTGGGAAAAGGGAGTTTGAGGGCAGATCCCCACACCCAAATTAGAGCCAGGGTTTTAGATCACGTTTGCGTAAGCCCTAACTATAAACTTACTACCTTTACCTGGTTCGCTGCTTACCGTGATGTTTCCTTTGTGATGAAGAGCGATTGCCTTGGCAATTGCCAAACCCAGACCAGAACCACCTGTAGTACGAGAGCGATCGCTACTAATGCGATAAAAACGCTCAAAGATTTTTTCTTGCTCTTCTGGGACTATGCCGATGCCTGTGTCTTCCACTTCGATTATGGCATAGTGATCTTTATGGGAAAGGGTGACTTTAACTTCTCCTCCTTTATGGTTATAGCGGATGCCATTGGCGATCAGGTTGGTAAATAGGCGATAGAGTTGTTCTTCGTTGCCTATAATTTGGATTGGAGTGGTGGGAATATCAGATTTGAGCGTGATCGCTTCTGAAACTGCTAGGGGTGCTAATTCTTCTAATAAATCGTTAAGAATATCATTCAGGCAGCAAGGTTGTCTTTGAGCTTGGTGTGTGTGTGAATCCATACGTGACAGTAGCAGCAAATCTTTTACCAGTTGTGACAGTCTTTGATTTTGGCGATCGATGGTTTTAAGGGTGTCTTTTGCTTCAAGTTCCGAGAGAGTATCTTGGCGTAGGACTGATTCTGTGGTGGCTTGAATTGTGGCCAAGGGAGTTCTCAATTCGTGGGCAGCATCGGCGGTAAATTGTTGAATTTGCTGATAAGACCGATATATAGGCTGCATGGCTTTAGCAGAGAGCCACCAACTGGCAATACTGATTAGGATTAAGGCAATGGGAATACCGATGCCAAGGGCTATTTTTGATTCGCCTAAGTGTTGATCGTAATCATTGAGCGATCGCCCTACCTGAATATATCCCCAGTCTTGTCCTTGAGCAGTTTTGAGTAGAAGCGATACTTGGTGATAGCGTTCTCCTGTTTGGTCAACTATAGTCTGCCAATTTTCGGTGGAGATAACTAGGGAATTATCTGCTGGTTGAGCTTTGAAACTAGCTAATAATTTGCCTGAGAGACTGACTAGACGGAGATAATAGCCTTCTTGCTGAATTGCCCCTAAAGTATGGTGAATATAAGTATTAGATGAGACATTACAGACGGAGCCAGCTATACAAAGTTCAGGTAATATCTGTTTTGATTGAGGACTAAGTTGACTGGGAGATTTTAGGACAGGTTCGAGAATATCATGAAATGTACCTGCTACCGAGGCCAATTCTCGATCTAAAGATTGCCAGTGAGCGTGTGCCATGACTAAGTAGGAGCCGATGCCACTGAGACACAAAATCCCTCCCATGACTCCTGCATACCAAATCGCTAGACGAGATCGGACTGTAAGGAAAATTTTCTCTCTCATAGGCTTCTTTTTTGAGTGTTTCCATAGGACAATTCAGTTGATGGTAAATACAGCTGACTAGAGAAGTCAAGTAAGGCACGGGATAGGGCAGCATGAGTCGCTGGTTCCATAGGTTTTGGACTGGTCAAAAAATCATTAAAACCTACCCAATCATCAGAGGAACCTGCCCAACTAGGAGCAACATAGTCTCCATAATTTGGCATTGCATAATAACAAGATAATTTTGCCAAACTCAGCATTTAAAACCCATACAGGGGCTCCCAACCCCTATCATCCTTCAGATGTGCAACGCCTTTACCTTTTAGCCATTCTCCCATCCCATCACCCACTGCAAGTACATACCAGTCAGTAGGGTTGCCACCATCACTAAAGTATTTACCAAGCGAATTCTTGACCTTTTCTAGTCCTTGTCTTTTGATTTTTTTTCTATCTTCACGAGTGAGTGGTTTATTCTCGTCAACCTGATCTAAAAACCTGGCTCTAAGTGGGGCAGGGGGGGCAAAATCCCTTTCTACAACATCTCCCAAACTAGACTGCGTAAGTCCTGATATATACTGTTGGCAGTTTTTTGACAAAATCATGGAATTATTTGGCACGGATGGGGTGAGGGGCAAGGCGGGGGAATTATTGACTGGGCATTTGGTGCTCAACCTTGGTTACTACGCGGGGTTAGAATTGGCTGCTGCCCCCGATCAGGTGGTGTTGATTGGGCAAGATTCGCGCCATTCTGGTCCGATGTTGACTGCTGCACTCACGGCGGGCTTGAATAGTGCTGGTCTGGAAGTCTGGCAATTGGGGCTATGTCCTACTCCGACAGTGGCTTTTTTGACCGCAACTTTACCGCAAGCGATCGCTGGAATCATGGTTTCTGCCAGTCACAATCCGCCGCCAGATAATGGAATTAAGTTTTTTGATCGAGAGGGAATCAAACTTAGCCCTACAGTTCAAGCACAAATTTCTGCTGCCTTGCAAGCTCAAACTCCCTGGCAATCACCCCAACGTTGGGGTAAGACTCGGACTAGGCCGGATCTCTTGGCTGCTTATCAGACTGCCGTTGTAAATTCTCTAGACCGTGGTCTCCCAGGTTTCAAAGTAGTTTTAGATACAGCTTGGGGGGCAGCGAGCGAAATTGCACCCCAGGTATTTCAACAGTTGGGGGCAGAAGTGATCTGTTTGCATGATCGCCCCGATGGCGACTTGATCAATGTGGATTGCGGTTCTACCAATCTGGCAAAGCTAGCGATCGCTGTCCAAGAGCATGGTGCAGCCTTGGGCTTAGGCTTTGATGGAGATGCAGATCGGGTATTGGCGGTGGATGAGCTAGGGCAGTCAGTAAATGGTGACTACATTCTCTATCTTTGGGGCAAACAACTCCTGGAACAGCAAAGATTGCCTGACCAAGCGATCGTCACAACCGTGATGGCGAATCTGGGCTTTGAGCAGGCTTGGCAAAAATTAGGTGGTCAAATGTTCCGCACAGCCGTGGGCGATCAGTATGTCCATGCTCAAATGTTGAAATCTGGTGCCATGCTGGGGGGAGAACAGTCTGGTCATGTATTGTGCCGTCATTACGGGGTGAGTGGTGATGGCCTAATGACTGCCATCCATCTGGCTGCCCTAGTCCAAGATCAAGCCCCCTTGTCCAAATTGGTGGAACAAAGCTTTAGACCTTTTCCCCAGTCTTTGATCAATGTACGGGTAGAAAACCTGCAAAAGCGATCGCAGTGGCAAAATTGTGAATCAGTGATGGCGGTAATTAATCAAGCGGAGATGGATTTGGGCGATCGCGGGCGAGTATTAGTCAGAGCTTCTGGAACTGAGCCGTTAATCCGCGTGATGGTGGAAGCCGAAGACCTAGAGCTAGTTAATCTCTGGAGCGATCGCTTAGTCACCGCAGTCAAGGTGAATTTAACCTAATCCTCTGGTTCATTTTCTCAGGACTTACGCAGGGAAAGGACTGTGTACTAGTAATCTATGCACAACCAGTTGAGTTAGATTAACTACTCAACTCAGCGATCGCCGCTGCTGCTGCCAGACCAGACCTGTAGGCGGCTTCCACATTATTACCCGCACACCAATCTCCCGCACACACAAGCGGTACAGGTAGTTTGGTGACTAAACAGGCTACCCCCAAAAATTCCCGAGCCATGCTGTAGCGCCAGCGCTGTACCTGCCACCATTGGGGCTGGGCTAGCCTTGGGTCGAGTAGCTGCCCCACCTGATCTAGTAAAATTCGCCCCTGCTTAGCTAGATCCGGATCTTCTAAGTACTGACCTGCAAACGCTGCCGTACTCTGAAACACAAAAGTTGGTGGTGACTGGTCATACTTGCTGCTATCGCAGGCAATCCAACCTAAAGCCGAGTGATCAACACACCTAATTGCCCGCCACTCAGGTGGTACTACCAAACTAGGGTGATAGCCTGCCATCACAGTGAGGTTGGCGTCAAATTTAACCGCCGCGATCGCTTTAATAAAATCAGTCAGTTCTGCCAGAGGCTGACCAAAAATGGTTAAAAACTGGGGTGCAGGAATCGCCGATACCACCCGATCAGCCACCATGATCTCCCCTTGGTCAGTAGTCAACTGCCATTGCACCTTGCGCAGATCATAGGAAGCTGCCACCACCCTCGTATTCAAGCGCAGAGTTAGTCCCTCGGCTAGATACTTAGCGATCGCATTCATGCCAGAACTACCGCAATACCTAGGATAAATCAATTCTGAACCCCTAAGCCCTGCTGCAGTCAAATCATAAATTTGGTCAACCCAAGGCCTCACTACCCCCAGACTCTCCATCTTGTGAATAAATCGCTGAAAATCTATGCCCTTGGGTGAAATATACTGAGCGCCATGATCCACTTGGGTACCAGACAGTCGCCGCCTGGCCATTCTCCCCCCGACTCCAGCCGACTTTTCCAGCACTTCCACCTCAAATCCTTGGCGGCGCAGAGTAGTGGCACAGATTAAGCCCGCAAGACCAGCGCCAATAATTATTACCTTCATCTAAACTGCTCCAGGCGGGCATAGCCAATCAACTGCAGGTTCCCTTGCTCGATCGCTAGCTGCAGAACTCTAGCATCAATGCCAGACTGCTCCAACAGGCTCAAATCCAGCAACCGATTCAACCCTTGACTAAAGCCCTGGGTAAGTTGCCTTGGCACTTGTACCCCTCGCAAACTAACCTGGGGTTCGATCAATTCCAGGCGTTTACCCGCTAAGATACTCAAACCCGCCTCCACCTGCACTGGGAGGGTAGTCGAACCATTACTAGGTTGTAAATCTGCCATCAAGCGCAATCGATTCTTCCCCAAAAAGATAATCTGGGGATTTTTGATCGCCAGTTCCTCTGGGCTACCAAAATTAGCGAGGTCAACCTTGAGTTTCGGCAGCATCGACATCACTTCAGGCGATCGCAAAGCTCGATTTAAGTCTTCAGCCGTCAAAACTAACCTCACGGCCGCTTGTAGAGGTTGGCGCAGCCTAATTGCCCCCTGCAAAGAGCTAGGCTCAATGGCAATTGGAGCAGTCTCCAACTCCAGGGTATCAATGCGTAAAAAGCCAAAAGGATAAATCCCCCTGGCTGCCAGACGCAACCGATCTACCCGACCAAGCAGCAACTGATAGCTAGGGCTATTATCAATCCGAACTTCTAGGATCTCCACTTGACTGACCTGTTGCCGTACCAGATCAGATGCCAAGCGATCCAGCACAATTCCAGGCACACCGACTATCCCCAGCAACCCAGTTAAAATTCCTGCGAGCAGTTCCATGGTTTAGATCGTAGGTAGGACTAAATTCTCTAGCCCAGAGGTGATTTTAGCGGAAATAATTTGATCACCTAGCTTCATCTTGTCCAGTACCGGCTGCCCATCCAACACATAGCCAAAGGCAGCGAAGTTGCCATCTAGTAAATTCAGCCCTGCCGGAGTCAAATCCGACTCAAACAAATAGATAAAAAATTGGGAAGAACCGCCATTGGGATCAGCATCAGGATGAGCCATGGCTAGAGTGCCATAGGCAGAAAAAGGCAAGACTGGAATTACCCCATAGGTACCCATTTGGGCAAAGGTCTTACCGTAGATTGGTAAAACCTGGTCAGGTACTTTTACCTCCATCGGGATCTTGCGCAACTTACCTGTAACCGGGTCAATAAACCCATCCGCATCCCCTGGAGGATCACCCGCTTGGAGGAAATAGTTGTCATCGGCACGCCCAAATTCCATATGATCGTAGAAGCCCCGCTGCACCAAGTCGGCAAACTGTCCTGCCGTAATCGGCGCATTGTAGCCATCTAGCACCAGGTTCAATTTTCCTTTACTAGTCTCTAGCTCTACAGTGGCACGTCCCCGTAGCTGGGGCAAATCGGCATATTGGGGCGGAATTTCAAAAGGAAACCTCTGCACCATTAGGGCTTCCAGCGCACCCACCCACTCTAAAGCCTGCTCAGATAAAGGCTTAATTTTATTGCGTTCTTTATTGGCGATCGCCACCTGCAAAGGCTGAAGCGACTCGGCCAACTCACCCAGGATCTGCTTACCCTGGCTTAAATCAGTCACTGCTGCCAAAATTTTGCCCTGGTCATTCCCCAGGTTTTGGCCCACCAGATTGCTGAGCTCTTCCACCTGCTTACGTAAGCTGCCCCACTGCTTGAGATTTGCCTGACGCGGCATTTTTTCTAAACTCAACTGCAGATCCCGCATGGTGGGGTTGTTGATCGGCAAAGCATTCCGCAACAGGACTCGCGCATCCTTAATTGCACTTTTATAGGGTAAAGCTGCCTCTACTGGGATACGCACCAACCCAGTCATTACCAAACTTAGCAGCAACCCCAACACCAAACATCTAGCCAATCTTTTCAGCATGGAAACCCCAGCAAAAACACACTTGCTAAAATGCTATGACAGATCCTGTAAACTTCACCACTATTTTTGACTGGGATAGTAGGTGCAACCTCAAGCCTGACCCTGGCTGGCCTCGTATTTACGTTTAGCCCGCTGCGCATCACTGCGGAGAGCATTTAACCTTGCATCAATAATCGAGCGATTGCGCCCTTTACCTGCTTCACCCGCCATGATTTTCAGGGCACTACCTAAGCTGCGATAGGCAGTAGGCAAGGCATAGCCATTCCTCACCGCCAGTCTAATAGCGCCTTGATCTGCTTCGACCAAGTTGCGAATATCTTTTTTACTAGTGCCCCGCCGCCAAAGTTGAAAACCGGCCACCCCACATACTGCCAGCGCCAACATAAACAGCATGCCATTTTGCACCCAGAGTTCTCCTACCGCCCCACCTAAGCCTACTGCCAGGGCTGCCACTTCCCAACCGTCGCGCGGAATGGTGTCATTTTGAATGCGGGCGACTTCATGCCAGAACAATAAGTTACGCTGATCTTCTGCTAATCGCTCCCAGCGCAGCATATCCACCAAAATCACCACTTCATCTCTTCCAGCTTCCTCGGTGGCAATCAGTTTAGGCCGGACTCCATCCGCGGGCATGATTTTTACCCAAGCCTGTAGCTCTGGGGGCAACAATTCAAACAGACGACGAGACTCAGTGCGACTGAAAGTATTTCGGAGAGCAGAGTTTACTGGCGGCATAAATTGCTAGAGGTCTTCACAGTTTTAATCTCATGATCATTATACGATTATCGGTCTTAGCAGATCAATTTCGCCAGTTAGTGCTGCTAAACTGGTGTCTAAGGTACTATCTTTTGAGATAAGTCAATTAAAATTTTCAAGTTATTAAACAAGTTAAGAGGAAAATTCACACATGGGACTCCCCTGGTATCGCGTGCATACCGTCCTCCTGAACGACCCAGGTAGACTGATTGCCACACACCTTATGCATACAGCCCTAGTAGCTGGCTGGGCTGGCTCAATGGCTCTATACGAAACAGCCACCTTTGATCCTAGCGATCCAATCTTTAATCCAATGTGGCGGCAGGGTATGTATGTTATGCCCTTTATGGCTCGCCTCGGTGTTACTGAGTCTTGGGGTGGCTGGTCACTTTCAGGCGAAGCGGTAACGAACACTGGCATCTGGACGTTTGAAGGCATTGCCGTGGCTCACATTATCTTGTCTGGGCTGTGCTTTTTGGCCGCTTGCTGGCACTGGGTAAACTGGGATCTAGAACTCTTCCGCGATCCCCGCACTGGCGAGCCTGCCCTAGATTTACCTAAGATGTTCGGGATTCACTTGTTCTTGTCTGGTGTACTCTGCTTTGGCTTTGGCGCTTTTCACCTCACCGGTCTATTCGGCCCTGGGATGTGGGTATCTGATCCCTATGGTTTGACTGGTCATGTGCAGCCCGTAGCACCTGAATGGGGCCCTAATGGCTTTGACCCCTTTAACCCTGGTGGCGTGGTTGCCCATCACATCGCGGCTGGCGTGGTCGGTATCTTGGCGGGGCTATTTCACCTCACAGTACGTCCGCCTGAGCGTCTCTACAAAGCCTTGAGAATGGGTAACATTGAGACTGTGCTTTCTAGCAGTATTGCAGCGGTGTTTTTTGCTGCTTTTATTGTGGCTGGCACGATGTGGTACGGCTCTGCCACTACGCCGATTGAATTGTTTGGCCCAACCCGCTATCAGTGGGATGGTAACTATTTTCAACAGGAGATTGAAAGAAGGGTACAGGCTAGTCTAGATGAGGGTAAGTCTGCTTCTGAGGCTTGGTCTACTATTCCTGATAAGTTAGCGTTCTATGACTACGTGGGCAATAGTCCTGCTAAGGGTGGCTTGTTCCGCGTAGGGCCGATGAATAATGGCGATGGTTTGGCTAAGGGTTGGTTGGGGCATCCCACCTTTAAGGACAAGGATGGTCGTGATTTGTTTGTGCGCCGCTTGCCTAATTTCTTTGAAACCTTCCCTGTGGTATTGCAGGATGCTGAAGGAGTAGTACGGGCTGATATTCCATTCCGCCGCGCTGAGTCGAAGTATAGCTTTGAACAGGCGGGTGTGACTGCTACGGTGTATGGTGGTGAATTGGATGGTCAGACTTTTACCGATGCTCCGACCGTGAAGAGATTGGCTCGCCGCGCGCAGTTGGGTGAAGCGATCGACTTTGATACCGAAAAATATAATTCTGATGGTGTTTTCCGCACTAGCCCCCGTGGTTGGTTTACCCTAGCTCATGCGGTGTTTGCCCTGTTCTTCTTTTTTGGTCACATTTGGCACGGTGCGCGGACTTTGTTCCGCGATGTGTTTGCTGGAGTTGACCCTGAGTTGAGCGAAGAACAGGTAGAATGGGGTGCTTTCCAAAAGGTGGGCGACAAATCTACTCGTGTTAAGGCTGAGGCTTAAATTCTATGGAAACTATTACCTATACTTTGATTTTGGCTTCGTT
>JANRLH010000047.1:0-57745 GCA_033762795.1 Pseudanabaenaceae cyanobacterium bins.68 | reverse complement strand
TTAAGCCTTGATTACCCATGGGTAGTTCTGGGTTGTACCAAGAAATTTCGTAGAGCGTGAATGCCCCCGCCCAAAAGGTGATTAGGGCTGCTTGAGCCACATGGGCAACAATAAAGAGCCCTGACTGATTGGCAAAGCGGGTATTACCTGCCCACCAATCATACTTAACTTCAGGATTTTGATAAGTCTGCATAGTTTCGGCTCCAAATCAAGTTGTTAAGAACTGCTGAAAAATATTTAAGCTTTAGGACTTACGCAAAGGTGATCTAAAAGCCTGGGTTTAACTGGGGGGTGGGCTTTGCCCTCAAACTCCCTTTTTACAACAGTTCCCAACTTAGGCTGCGTAAGTCCTGATCTATGTTTTTTGCCTTAGCACGGCATTCCCCAAGTCAGCCATTGATTTGATACTCCCACCGCTATTCCAAATTCTGCTCTTCGTTTTCCAATTGATCTAGATCGATAATCTGACCCTTAAAAAATTCTGCTACATTTTTCACTGCAAATTCCTGGACTGAATCGGTGGGAGAGACAGCTACAAGCGGCGGCGGGGATGGCTCTGGACGTGGGGCTAAGGTTGGAGCTAGGACAATAGGCGGCGGCGGTTCGGGTGATCGCGGCTTTGGCTGATTAACACTTTTAACTGTAGAGCTAGCAGCAGCAACCACAAAGTTGACTGAGATTTTCTGACCAAATAACTGTTCACAGTGGAGCGCAATCTCAGCTTTTTTCCCCTCGGCAATTCCTTTAAGGGTGGGATTTTTGAAGCCAATTTTTACTTGATGTTGATCATAGGCAAGCAATTGACAATCTTTGAGTAGTCCGCGCAAAACTGGTGACATTACCTTGAGCAACTTCTCCCATTTATCTTCTAGGCTCTCTCTCAGATCTGGGCTTGGGGCTTGAGTAGTAGGTGGCGTAGCTAGATTTACTGGGCTGGGAGTTGAGCTTGGGGCTGGAGCATGGCTTAGATTTACTGGGCTTGGGGCTGGGGCTGAAACCCTGATCCTAGGCTGGCTGCTGGGGAGAGTCTGGTCAGAGCCCTGCATCAATCCCAACAGAGCGATTTCTAGCCACAGGCGGGGTTGACTAGAATTTTTGATCTGACCTTCCGCCTGACGTAAATGTTGCTGTGCTTGCAAGACTGCTCCAGGACTAAAATTTTGGGCTAACTCTTGCAGGGTCTGCCAACTAGGATCACTTACGGGGACTAGATCGCGGCGATCGCTCGTCTGGGCAATCAATAAATCTCGCAAGCATCCAGCCAAATTCTGCAAAACCATTAACGGTTCTCGCCCGCGATCCAATACCTGCCGCACCTGAGTTAAGACTGCACTGCCATCTCCAGAAGCGATCGCTTCTAAAATCGCCAACAGATCGCGCTCAGGCACCACTCCCACCAGATCCCACACCGCGTTGGGAGAAATCTCTCCCTCTAGTAGGCTCAGTTGATCCAACAGCGCCTCCGCATCCCGCAGTCCTCCCTGGGCAATTTGGGCTACTAGATCAACTGCTGCGGGTGAAATTTGAATCTGCTCAAGGCTAGCAATCTTGGCTAAATGCGCCGCGATCGCCCCCTGGGGAATCCGCCGAAAATCAAACCTTTGACAGCGAGAGATAATAGTGGGTAGCACCCGCTGGGGATCAGTAGTAGCTAGAATAAATACCACTCGCGGCGGCGGCTCTTCTAGGGTTTTTAACAGCGCGTTAAAAGCCGAGGTGCTAAGCATATGCACTTCATCGATCACATACACCTTATAGCGGGCTTGGACTGGGGCAAACTGCGATCGCTCAATCAACTCCCTAATGCTATCTACCCCCGTATTGCTGGCCGCATCAATCTCAGTCACATCTAAAGCATTGCCTGTGGTTACCCCCCGACAGAGATCACATAGGCCGCAGGGACTAGGTGTGGGGCAATCACTTGCCAGACAATTTAAGGACTTAGCCATAATTCTGGCTGAGGAAGTTTTACCCGTTCCCCTCGCCCCCGTAAACAGATAGGCAGGTGCAATTCTGCCCAGCCGCAGGGCATTTCCCAAAGTCTGAGCGATCGCTTCCTGCCCCACTAGATCAGCAAATACCTGGGGACGATACTTATGGTGTAAGGGCGTATGGGCCATGCTTTAAGCCACTATTGGTATAGGAAGTAGCAGTACCTTAGCAAATTCAGACCCTAAAATCGGGTGCTGTCAGTTAAAACTTTAATCCTTTTGAATCGCAGAATATGCGGTAGCATCAGAAGTGCTGACCCCAGCCAACCATTAGCCAACTACCTAGATCGCCAACTGCATAAGTCGTAGAGAGATTTCCATGAGTTTTTCTTCTGGTCACCATCAAGCCCTTTCCCCCTCCACAATCACCACGGTGAAACCAGGACACCACCATACCAATGCAGATAGGCAACAGTTAAATCAACGGTTTCGGGAACGCATTCAAGTGATCGAGCAACTCCTAGAGCAGACTCTCGTGGACGAATGCGGTCAAGAACTAGTGGATTTGCTACGGGAACTCCAAGCCATGTGTTCACCCCAAGGTCAGGCACCTGAATATCCGGCCCAAGAAGTGCTAGCCCTGGTTGAAAGCCTGGATCTAGATCGGGTGATCACTGCTGCCCGGGCCTTTGCCCTTTACTTTCAGCTAATTAACATCGTTGAGCAGCAGTTTGAGCAGGAAGAACACGAACGTCAACGGGTAGACCAAAGTCAGCCAATTCCTCGGTTTGCCCCAGGCACTTTTCGCTGGCTCTTTCCCGAACTCATGCGCCAAAATGTGCCGCCCCGTCAAATTCAACAGGTGCTGGATAACCTTGACCTGCAAATGGTATTCACTGCACATCCCACTGAAATTGTGCGCCACACGATTAGGCTGAAACAGCGCTCGATCGCTAAACTACTTAAGCAACTTGACCAGATCACTCTGAATAGTGCCAATCAAATCAGCCTCAACTGGGAAGTGGAAACCCTCCATCGGGAAATTGCCGAGGAAATCCGCCTGTGGTGGCACACGGATGAACTAAACCGTGCCAAGCCCACAGTTTTGGATGAAGCCGACTATACCCTGCACTATTTTCAGGATGTGCTGTTTGATGCCATTCCCCAACTTTATGACCGTCTAGAGCGTTCCCTAGGTGCTGTTTTCCCTCACCACCTCACTCCCCCACGTCCGAATTTTTGTAGTTTTGGCTCCTGGGTAGGTAGTGATCGCGATGGCAATCCCTCGGTCACCCCCCCTGTCACCTGGTCTACCGCCTGCTATCAACGTAATTTAGTCCTGGAAAAATACATTGCCGCCGTTCAAAAATTGCTTGGACTACTCTCTGTCTCCCAGCAGCACGTGGACGTAGCCCAGCCCCTACTAGATTCCCTGGCTGAGGACGAACGGATAATGCCCCAGGTGTATGAGTTAAATAATGTGCGCTATCTGCAAGAACCCTATCGGTTCAAACTCACCTATATTCTCAAGCGCCTAGAAAATACCCAGCAGCGTAACCAACTCGTCAAAGAGCGGGGCTGGGAAGCAACTCAATATCTGCTGGCGGGTGAAATGCCCGCAGGTACTTTCTACAGCAATGCCCAAGAGTTTTTGGCTGAGCTAGGAATCTTGCGCCAAGCCCTAGCTGAGTCTAGATCCCATTACCAACCTCAAGTCCACAAGTCCCCCCTTAGTTGCCGTGCCCTCGAACATCTGATTCGGCAGGTTCAAGTCTTTGGCTTTCATTTGGCTCACCTGGATATTCGGCAAGAAAGCACCCGTCATGCTGAAGCGATCGCCGAAATTGCTGCCCACCTCCAAATTCTGCCCCAACCCTACACCGAACTGGATGAAGCCACCAAAGTAAGTTGGCTGGCTCAAGAATTGCAAACCCGTCGCCCCTTAGTTTCTACCTACCATCAACCCTTTTCTGCCAAAACCCAAGAAACCCTAGATACCCTTCGCATGGTGGCGAACTTACAGCGGGAGTTTTCCACCGCTATCTGCCACAACTACATCATCAGCATGAGTGAGCAGGTGAGCGATGTGCTAGAAGTCCTACTTTTAGCCAAAGAAGCTGGGCTCTACGATCCAGCCAAGGGCACTGGTAGCCTGGAAATTATTCCCCTATTTGAAACAGTCGAAGATCTCAAACGTGCCCCCACCGTAATGCAGGAGCTATTCAAATTCAGCCTGTATCGCCAATATCTAGCTAGTAGCTTTGACCATCTGCAAGAGGTCATGCTGGGCTATTCCGACAGCAACAAAGACTCTGGATTTTTAAGTAGCAACTGGGAAATTTATAAAGCCCAACAAGCGCTCCAGGTCTGTGCCGATCGCTTTGGCATCAAACTGCGGCTGTTCCATGGGCGCGGTGGCTCAGTGGGGCGAGGGGGCGGGCCTACCTATCAGGCAATTTTGGCACAACCAGGTCATAGTCTCCAGGGCAGAATCAGAATCACCGAACAAGGGGAAGTCTTGGCCTCTAAGTATTCTCTCTCTGAACTGGCGCTCTTTAACCTAGAAACTGCCACTACAGCGCTGATTGAAGCTAGCCTGCTGCCCAATACCCATGAAAATCTGCGGGCTTGGCAGGAAATTATGGATCAAATGGCAACGCGATCCCGTCAATGCTATCGCCAGTTAGTGCATGAACAGCCAGAATTTATTGACTTTTTTCATCAGGTTACTCCGATTGAGGAGATCAGCCAGTTGCGGATCAGTTCTCGACCCGCCCGCCGGGCAGGGAAACGGGATCTAGCCAGCCTAAGGGCAATCCCCTGGGTATTTGGCTGGACTCAAAGCCGCTTTTTACTACCTTCTTGGTATGGGGTTGGCACAGCGATCGCTGAGTTTTTGGCAGAAAACCCCGGACACCTAGATCTATTGCAGTTTTTCTACAGCAAATGGCAATTCTTTAAGGCCACCATCTCCCGTGTAGAAATGACCCTCGCCAAGACTGACCTCCAGATTGCTCACCACTATGTACGCGAACTCTCAGACCCTAGTCGCCGCCAGGCATTTGAACAGATCTTTAATCAGCTTAACCAAGAGTACGAACTTACCTGTGGCGTAATTCTCAAGATCACCGACCATCAACAGCTACTAGATGGCGATCCAGATTTACAGCGTTCCGTACAACTACGCAATGGCTCAATTGTACCCCTGGGCTTCATTCAAGCTTCTCTGATCAAGCGCCTGCGTTACCACAACGATAGAGGCGTAGATCTGCGGGTTCGCTATTCCCGTGCTGAGTTGCTGAGGGGGGCACTACTAACCGTAAATGGGATTGCCGCAGGGATGCGCAATACGGGCTAACCTTTGTGCTAGGATGCTGTGAGATGTGGAGTGCGTGAGCAATATGAACCAGCTTGAGCCAATCAGGATGGGTGTGATCGGTGTAGGCAACATGGGGCAACACCACGCTAGAGTTCTGAGTTTTTTGAAGGATGTCGAGTTAGTTGGCGTATCCGATCTAAACGTTGATCGCGGTTTAGATACGGCCAGCAAATATCGGGTGATGTACTTTGAAGACTATCACGAGCTACTGCCTTTGGTAGATGCGGTCTGCATTGCCGTCCCAACTCGCTTGCACTTTGATGTCGGCACTACCTGCCTCAAAGCTGGCACCCATGTGCTGATTGAGAAACCAATTGCCGCTACCATCGCTGAAGCTGAATCTTTGGTAAATACCGCCGCAGAGTTTAATCGCATTCTCCAAGTAGGACATATCGAAAGGTTTAATCCGGCTTTCCAAGAGTTGAGCAAGGTGCTAGCTAACGAAGAGTTGCTAGCGATCGAGGCTTCCCGCATGAGTCCCTATTCCCAACGGGCTAATGATGTGTCGGTAGTTTTTGATCTGATGATTCACGATATTGATCTGCTCCTAGAACTAGTACCAGCCCAGGTGATTCGGCTCAGTGCTAGTGGTAACAAGGTCTCAGACTCAGGTTTTCTAGACTATGTGACTACCACGATTGAATTTGACAACGGTGTGATCGCTACCCTTACCGCCAGCAAAGTCACCCATCGCAAACTCCGCCGCATTGCCGCCCACTGCAAAAATTCCTTAACCGAGTCGGATTTTTTAAATAACGAAATTCTGATCCATCGCCAAACTACTGCCGACTACAAAACTGACTATGGTCAAGTACTCTATCGTCAAGATGGATTGATTGAAAAAGTCTACACCAGCAATATTGAGCCACTCAATGCCGAACTGGAGCATTTTGTTGCCTGTGTGCGGGGCGGTAAACAACCCTCCGTAGGCGGAACTCAGGCGCTCAAGACCCTGCGCCTAGCCAGTGTGATTGAGCAGACTGCGCTCGAAGGCAAAGTTTTGCAAAGCTGTGAACTCAAGATGCGCGAACTAGTGGCAGTGAATGGTGGCAACTGGTAGCTCTCTGGTACTGACGTCCTGCTCAGCTGGTGATACCCAAGCGATCGCATTTGAGCTAGGGCAGTTGCTGTTACCAGGATCAGTGCTGTGGCTAAGTGGCGATTTGGGCGCAGGCAAGACCACCTTTGTGCAGGGTTTGGCGCGAGGGTTAGGAATTACCGAGGCAGTGACCAGCCCAACCTTTAGCTTGATTGATCAATATTCAGGTGGCAGGTTACCCCTCTATCACGTGGATCTGTATCGCCTGGAACCAGAACAGGTGCCAGATTTACACCTCTACGCCTATTGGCAAGGGCAAGACTTTCAGCCTGGAATTCTAGCGATCGAATGGGCGGAACGCCTGGCTAGTTTGCCGCCACACTTAAAAATCTGTTTCCAGCCTCTCCATAGCGACCAGCTAGATCAAGATCCCAGACAAATTGAGTTTTGGATTTCGGCGGAGGCTGATCCTGTCTATGAAGCAGCGATCGCATCTATGAATCGTAGGGCTTACGCACACCCAATCTAAAACCCTAGCTTTATTTGGGTGTGGGGTGAATTCCTAGTTGAGTCATCTGCCCTCAAACTCCCTGTCTACAAGGCTTTCCCAGTCAGACTACGCAAGTCCTGAATCGGATTTGTAGAGCTTCACCTAAAACCTGAATACCTAAAACCTGAATTAGGCTAACGAGCATAGAGGGGATCGAACCCCCGACACCCAGGACCGGAACCTGGTGCTCTATCCACTGAGCTATATGCCCCCTAAACATCCTAGCACATATGGGCAGGGTAGCCCTGTTCAATTAGCTGCTACACCAAATTGTCCTTCCAACTCAAAAGGTAGAAAAAATCTGCGCGGTGCCGCCTGAGCATTTTGCCTAGCAAGGGCAGTTTGAGATCTTTTGCGCGCCCCTACTGCCAGATACACATAGGTAGGAATTGAGCGATCTGGTCTAGGTGAATTTACTTCAACTAAGCGCTCAAAAATTACTGTTTCTACTTGTTTTTTGCCCCCTAGATCGACTATTCGACACCGCCAAGGAGTAGTTGTATCAATCAAGCGTCCCGCCAAATTTCTCACCTGTATACTCAGCTTACAGTCTACCGCCTGCCCTTGAGTCATAGCATTAACTAGTTCAGTAGTGCGATCGCGAAAAAAACTGGGAATCTCCTCAATTTTAGGATCAGGCTTACTAGGAGAAGCTGAAGGTGGAGGATTACTCTGCCGTCTCACTGGTTCAGTCTGGGGGCTACTGGGAGGCACAAAGAAAGTCTGAGCTAAACTAGCCTGGGCCAAAGCAAGCCACGCCAAGCATAAAATCAATTTTGGAGTCGATTTTCTCAGGAGTAATTTTCGGCGTTGCATATCGGAAAGATGATGGAGTTGGGAGCCACCTGTATGGGTTTTAAATAAGGAAGTTTAAGGTTTTAGATTGGGCTTGCCTAAGTCTTATAGATTAACCAGGCTGAGGGCTAGAATTGAACTCCTAGCGCTCAAACCATAGCTCAGCCTAAGTGACTAGCCTAGCGGAAAGGTACCCGATTGTTATCCAGGATCTTTTGAGCTTCTGGGCTGGGCTGATAGGTATAACCCCAGTTGGAAGTATCGCTATCATCCTGAATCTTTGGCGTCACGATAATAATCGTCTCGCTGCGAGTATTCTGCGAACCAGTAGACCTAAATAGGGAACCAATAATTGGTAAATCTCCCAAGAACGGTACTTTAGTAACTACTTCGCGATCAGAATCCTGAATTACGCCGGTGAGAATTAAGGTTTGACCATCGCGCATCCGAATTTGACCAGAGGTTACTCGGCGTTGGGTGAGAGGCGTAATCGAACCGCTAAAGCTATTAGTAGTGATCGCAATCGGTGCACCAGGGATACCGACTACTGGAGCTACAGACATATTAATGAAACCGTTTTCATCTACTCGGTTTACCTGTACTTGAACATTCAAACCTGCAGTAGCAAAAATTGGTCTACCGGTAGCATCTGCCCCCTGTACCACCTGATCACCGATATCAATCGAGCCGGTTTCACCTTCCTGCACAGTAAGAGTCGGATCGGTCAAGATTTTGGCATTACCAGTGGCGACGGTTGCTTGTAAGCGAGAAAGGAACTGTTGGGGATACTGGAAGATCGAAGGCAATGAGTAGGCCAATTGGGCAGCCGTACCCAAGAAGTTTTGGGTCACATTACCGTCACTATTGGTACCAGCGCCAGCAGGGGTAGTACCAGCAAAGCCAGGAGTGGCGATTTGGGGCTGTCCAGTCGCTGGGTCTAGGAGAATTGGCGTGTTAGCAAAAGGCCCATTTCTAAAGGCAGCATTACCGCTCACCCCAGAGAGATCCCGATTGAGTACTCCGCCTGGGTTGAGGAAGTAGGTGGCAGGTCTGCCAGCAGTGCCGGCCGCATCTAAGCCAGTTACGGCAGCCGCCGCCTGTCTAGCGGCTTGAGTCACGCCAGAGACAAAGGGCTGAGTTGGATCCCCTACAGCAGGTACACCAGGTTGATTCACTGACCGATTGACAAACTGACCAGTAATGGGGTCACGGGTTAGCTCGGTGCCGTTGGGGTTAACAGTTAAGCCTGCTCCTGCCAGAGGATTATCTGCCGTAGGACGGGTGAGACGACCGGGGACATTGGTGGCCGTAGGGCCATCGGCGGTGTTGGCAGGGCTAACTTGACCAAAATTCAGCACTGCCACGCCGTTGTTGACGGTGAAGAAGGAGTCACCTACGCCAAAGGATGAACTAGAGCCAATATTTTGGGAGTTGTTGAGGTTGACTTCCACAATTCTGACGTTGACTGCCACTTGACGCTTTCTGACATCGAGTCTTGCTAGTTGGGTAGCAGCATACTCGGTTAAGCTAGGAGAGCCAACCAGAGTAACTGTGTTGGTATTTTCATCTGCGAAGACTTGTAAACCTCTGAGGGGCAAAATCGAATTGGCAGTGGGCTGCACACTTTCTAGTACTGGGATTGACTCAGTGGTAGTGTTGACTACGATGTTGCCGCCAGCACCAAGGGCAGCAGCCTGTACTCCAGGGATTGCCCGCAGGCGGTTGACCACTCTCTCTGCTCCTAGTCCTGCCAAAAAGGCAGTGGCGTTACCTACGCTGGTTTGGTTGAGGCGATAGGTGCGGCTCACTACATTCTTCAGTTGAAAGGGCAACTTAGTTGCCACAAATACAGTTTTACCAATGCGGTTTGCATCTAGTCCAGTAATCCTCAGAATATTGTTAAATGCCTCTTGCACTGACTCATTTTCAATGTCAACAGTTTCAATGATGCGGTTTACGCCTGTGACAGCAGCACCTGTAGCTCCTGCGGTTTGTCCTGTGGTACCACCCGCTTGGTCAGCAGCTAGTACGTTTAGCCCGCCAGCTTCTCGAGCAATTAGCTGCAATACTTGAATGGCTGGTGCGCCACGCAATACCAGTTTGGCAATTTTGGCATTAGACCCAAGGTCAACAATGTCAGGTCTAAGATTGGTGGTGCTGACCGAAATATCACCTACGGGCGGTGGCACGGGTCGCCGTTGGGATGGGGGAATTACGCCCTGAACACGTCCAGGTACACGGGGCTTGACTGATTGGGGGGCGATCGCTCTGGCAGGGATAGAAGATGATGGAGCTTGTTGGGCAACTTGCATAGGAGGCTGAGCAGCACGCGCTTTGCCATCGGCGCCAATAATGGTCACTTTCGATTCAAATAGGGGCTTAACTGCCACGGTGGGGGCAGCAGCAGGCTTGTTGCTGGAAACGGCTTGAGCGATTACCGGTAGTTCTGGGCGAGTAGCGATCGCTCTGCCAGAGTTTTTCACTGCTACAGCTTGATTGGGAATAATGAAAGCAATAGTATCTGAGCTATCTTGGCGCTTGAATTTGGCCTTGCCGGTGAAGCTATCGGCAGCCGTAACTCTTACCTGCACTTGATTGGCTCCTTGCTGCACTGCTTCGATCGCGGCGATTCCAGGCATAGGATTAATCTGAGCAAAACCACCACTACCGTTGGTCAGTCTGAGATTGACTCCCTTGAGGTTAGCTACCCAAGATTTACTGCTCTGGTTGGCATAGGTTACTTGGGGACGGTCTTTGCCGCTCATCTGTAGCTGAATTTGGAGATTGTCACTGCCAGCGATCGCTTTGATATTGGTAATCTGACTAAGGCTCTGGGCAACCAATGGCGTAGCTGTAGCCAAGTTTGTAAGCGCAGTAGCAGTTGTGGCTGCTGTAGCTATAGTCAGCCAGTAGGCGATCTGTTGTGTTGATTGAAAACTCATAAATTAAACTCCTCTCTTGACCACTAGTTAACCACTTATATATATTTCGAGTCGGTTTTTTTAAACCCAATTTGTTGGATGATCGCTACGCTAAAAGGCTGCTGGTGGGCTTTGAATCTCAGGTTTGAATCCCAGGTTTGAATCTTAGGATGGCATCATTTGGTTAATTGCTGGCAAGTTGACTACTGGAGATTTCAAGGTTGAGCTAAATCAGATAAGTTTGCAAACTAGTGCCAGTAAACCGCCGAACAATCAGTTAATTTAATACCACACTTTTCCAAATTTGTTACTAGAAAATCTAGTTGGCGGGCGGGGGATTGGCTGGAGCTTCGCCTGAGGGCAGTTCAGACGGAGGCTTAGGCGTATTAGCAATCAGATCAAAGCTGATGTCTAAAACTGGGGGTAGCACTTGCAGGATCTGGGTCTGTTGTTCGGGAGTATAGCGCTTATTTTCGGCTGAAGGGGCAACCACTGCTGGCTTAACCCTCAGGTTTTTCATCTGGAGCAAAGGTTTAATTCGCTCAATTTTGCGAGTCACTTCGAGAATGTCTTCATAGGTGCCACCAAACTCTACCTTTAGATTATTGGGAGTAAACTGCTCGTTCTCAGTACCGGGGGCGGGTTTATAGCCCTTAAGGCCACTCCTTGCCTCTACTACCAGGCCAAACTGATTGGGGATAGCCACTAGCTGGGGAATTTGGGCGTTTAAGTCAATAAGGAGAGTATTTATACTCTCGCGAGTTGGCAATAGTTCTAATACAGCCTGATTTTTACGGCGGGCAATTTCTACTTTCGCGACCACATCCCCCTTAGCCGTGATTTGACGGCTTTTACTGTCTATACTTTCGCGCTTGGTTTTGATCGCAGTCTCATTTTTTTCGATCAGCTCAAAGTTGGGCATGGTGTACTGGGTGGTGCCGTAGATTGCTAGACCCACTCCCGCTACTGCCAAAATAATTCCTATGGTACGGCTATTGAGGGTGAGCCCAAATAGGACTACACCTTCGCCGCTATCTTCAGTGATGTTGGCTCCAGCGCCAAGATTTGCTGTCATTTTGGTAGTACCTCTTGTTCTTGCAATAGTCGAATACGGGCGACGGTGCCAGTGGCTCCTGCCTGTTCTAGCTCAGGGATGATTGCGATCAGACTTTTGGTGGTTAGGGGCACGGCAACCTCAAAAGAGACTAGGGCGATTTTGGTTTCCTTGTCTTCTGGTTCTTGGGTAACACTGACAACCCTAACTCCATCCGGTTCTACTAGGGATGAGCCTTTGAGCAGCAGTGCCAGATCGCTGACATCATCAAAGTTACGGGCTTGACCAAGTAGTTTCAGCACTTTACCGTCTTGAGTAATTTCCTTGACTTTGACATTGGCGATAGAACGGGTGCGAATCTCAGAGAGGATGGCCGAAAGGGGAATGTCACCGACAAACAGGTTAACGAGTACAGTAGTTTGGTCTTCGATTTTTTTGATCGAGCCTTCTACGGCCGCAAGTTCTTTGAGTTTGTTGTCGAGGGCAGTTTCTTGACCAGTCAATTCGGCGATTTGGGCATTTTGACGCTGAATGGTCTGATCGACAAAGTACCAGATGATCCCTGCCAGCAAGATCGATACCAGGGCTACGCCGCCACCAATTAGGATAAATTGAGAGTCGGCTAGGGGTTTGGCTTCGGGGGCAAAGGCTTCAGCACCTTTGCGGGAATCGTCATCTAAAAAGTTAATATCTAATGTGAACATGGCTGCTATGACTCTCTGATGCCTAAACCTAGGGCGATTGATAGTGCTAGTCGATCTTGGATCGGCAGTTCTCGATCAGACTTGATCGAAAGGGTTTTGAGGGGATCGATCTGCTCGGCAGGAATACCGATGCGCTGGCGGAAAAATTCATCCAGGTTGCCAATGCAGGCACCTGGGCCAACGATTAGGAGTTGAACTACATCTGCGCCGCGAGTTTGATTGATGTGGAAGTCAATGGAGCGCCTGAGTTCGTCAGCTAGGTCTCCTAGCACGCGCAGAACAGCAGCATCGCTGAGGCTGGTGCCACTTCCGCCCACTAGGCCAGAGGTATCTAGGGATTGAATCGGCACGGTGAGGGATTGGAGGCTTTCCAGGTCGGTATTACGGCGGGGAGGCTGGTTGTTGGCACGCAGTTGGGCATTTTGAATTTGCATGGTGCCTGGGGCGACGGTGCGGGAGAACTGCGGCACTCCGTCTACGGTGATCGTGATTTCGGTGGCTTCGTATTCGATGTCTACTATGGCTACGCCTTCAGCGATCGAGGCAAACCGCGCCAGATAGGAATTTAAGGTGCGAATCAGGGAAAAGCTGGCTACTTCCACAATGTCTACTTCTAGACCGGCGATTTCCATGGATTGCAGGTAGGTGTCGGTGACTTCTTTGCGGGTAGCAACCATCAGAATTTCTAGTCTTTCCACCCCATCTTCATCGAGACTGACCCCAAGCTTTTGATAGTCTACGTCTGCTTCTTCGCGGGGGAAGGGCAGATAGAGGCTGGCTTCCTGTTGCAGCACCATCTCTCGTAGCTCAAGGTCGGGAATCTCAGCGGGAAGTTTGATCAGGCGGCTGACTGCATCCCGACCAGGAACGGCGGTGGCTACTTTTTTCAGCTTGATCTTGGTAGTGGCAACCATTTCTCTGATCACTTCACCGAGGGCGATGGGATCGCTAATTCTGCCTTCTTCAACGATGCCTTCGGGCAGGGTGGAAGTGGCATAGTTGACGAGTTTGAATGAGTCTTGACCACTGCGCCGAAGCTGCACGATATTGACGCGCTCTGAGTTGATCTCTATGCCTAAGCCTTTGGGCTTGCTGTTAAATAATTTTTCTAAGCCAAACATACGTTTTTATACACCGAGTTGGCGGTAGTCCTCACATCCGATGCTGGGATTATAGACTTCCCCCAATTAATGTCAATAGCAGATTAGGCAATTTTCTAAATCCAGGGATTGAACTAGGCTAAACCCAAAAATTGGAGGTAGGTTTTGATGATTTTATCCCCATGAAATAAGGCAATGCCGCCGCCTAATGCCAGAAAAGGTCCGAAAGGAAAGGGTTTTGCCTGTCCGAGCTTGGGAATATGGCTGAGCAGGGCAGTTACGGTAGCGATCGCTTGGGCAACTAGTAGTTTTTCCCAGCCTAGCCAGGCTCCGATCAGGGCTGAGAGTTTGGCATCGCCGCCGCCCATGAGTTCTTTGCCCTTGAGTGAACCTACGGGAAAATCCAGCAGGTCACAGACTAGGATGCCAATTTGGATCGAGAAAATCAGCAGGGGAAAGAGCCAAATTCCCACTACAGCGCCGATAATGCCGCCTATGAGTTGATCAAGAGGAGCAGGGTGGAGTAGTTGATAGATCAGTCCTAAAATCAAACCTGGCTGGGTGAGGCGGTTGGGTAGGGTGAGGGTGTCTAGGTCGATGAGGGCAAGGGTGAGCAAGAAACTGAGGAAGAGGCTGAGGGCAATTTGGTTCGGCAGGGGTAGGCTAAATTGCCAATGGGCTGCTACTGCCCAGAATAGGAAGGCAGCGATCGCTTCAATCAGGGGGTAGCGCCAAGAGATCGGCTGGTGACAGTAGCGACATTTGCCCTGGAGTAAAAACCAACCCAGGATGGGGATATTGTCTTGGGGCTGAAGTGGGGTGAGGCAGTGGGGGCAGCGGGAGGGTGGGTGGGTGAGGGGCAGGTGCAGGGGCAGGCGATAGACTACCACGTTGATGAAGCTGCCAATGCTGGCACCAAGAAGGATGGCGATGAGTTGGAGAGGTAAGGTTTCCATGTTGTTGGAGTTTTTAGCCGCGATCGCTTTAGGAACTATCCAGATCTAGTTTCAAGGTCGACAGCGATCTTGCTAGTTTTAGTCGCGATCGCTTTAGGAACTATCCAGATCTGGTTTCAAGGTCGACAGCGATCGCTACAGTATTTCACCTCTAACCAGTTTTTTGCCCATTTTTTTCGCCAGGTGAAGGGTCTGCCACAGGTGGCGCAGATTTTTTGGGGGAGATAGGCTTTGTTGCCTTTAAATTCGCCCTTGGATTCAGAGTGGCGATCGCTCATGTTGTGATCATACAAGTGGATATTCTGGGCTTAGATCCTGCTGTCGCAGCAATTTATGCTTCGCCAGTAAGGAAAATTGCGCTGACATGGGGGCAGGCTTGCCGATCAGATACCCCTGTACATAGGTAGCCCCATGGGCTTGCACCCAGTCTAACTCCCCAGGGGTTTCTATGCCTTCAGCGATCGTGGGAATATTTAGGCTGTGGGCGACCTCCAGTAGCTTGGCAGCAATTAAAGACTTATAAGGATCTTGATGCACGTTACGCATCAGTTCTAGATCTAGTTTGATGTAGTCGGGGCGCAGTTGGTGGAGCATATTTAAGCTGGAATAGCCTGAGCCGAGGTCATCTAGGGCAATTTGGAAGCCAATGTCCCGATAGAGATCAAGCAGACGGCGAAAGCGTTGGATGTCTTTAACCCGCTCTACCTCGGTGATCTCAAATATGATCCGCTCGTGGGGGATGTTGGCTTCATCAATGTCAGCAATCGTGCAATGTAAGCAAAAATTTGGGTCTTCCAGACAGGTGGGTAAGAAATTTATAAACATTTTGCCATTACTCTCCCATCTTTGCAGAGCGGCGATCGTGTTTTGTCTTGACACCAGATCAACCTGACACAGCAAATCGAGATCTTCGGCTACGCCAAACACCTGGCGCGGTGAGATCAGATCACCCTCACGGCTGATGCCCCGCATGAGGGATTCCAGCGCAAATATTTGACTGAGATCCTGGCTGAAAACAATCGGTTGAAAGTGATTGGTGATGCTGCCGCCCGCTAGTAAATCTAGCAACCAGGCAGAATTATGGAGCTTGATTACCTGCTCAAGGGTAGTAACTCTAGCAAAGTCCTGGGGTTGGGGAGCCCCATGGGAAGGAATGGCGAGGGCTTTAATTTGCCGAAGTTCGCGATCGCTCAAATGTTGGGCTAGTAACCCAAACAGGTTAGCCAAGTGGGTTGGATCTAGTTGCAGGCGGCAAAAGTTGAGTTCTGGCTCAGCCAAAAATACGAGGGGGAGTTTCTGGAAGCAGTAGAGCAAGCGCTCCAAGGCAGCCCTGGAGGGTGACCATAGGCACAACTCATCTTCGGTATTTACTCTGGGGGGGAGATTGGCACCAAGAATGGTTTTAGCTTGACTTGAAAGCGGGGCTTCATCCAGCATAAATTACTGCCTAAGTTATTTAGGTAGAGCGGCTATTTTTCATAAAAATTACTTATTTCCAGAGGTAATAGTATGCTATTGCCTTTTTGACACTCCCCATGCCTAAAGGCAAGGGATTCTCTCTTCTAGGGGAGTCTAATGAGTTTACCCTCAGAAAGCATTTCCCGTGTGTCCCACGGTACAAAACACTTAACAGAGCCTTTCAGGTTCCTCCGATCTAGTCGTGAGCCTCTGACCGTATGTCTAAGCTATGATAATTTTATCATTAAACCTATGCACTACTTAACACAGTTATTGCAGTTTGCAAGTTAATGGGTAACAAAAAGGGTCGTAGGGCTCAACCCCGCCATGGGTTTTAATCATTAACTTGGCGAGTAGGGTAATTCTCAGCCAGCCTGTGAATAATGGCGATGGGGATGCCTAAATCTTGTTAGGATGAAGACAAGCTACTGCAAAAGTAGCCAGGGTCAAGAAAGTCTGGTGTTGAGGCAATGTGATCAATCTGCCTAGAGTCAGATGCAGCACCGCAAATCTCAAGTAGTCATAGTGTGGAAGGTTGGGCGTAAAGCCGATGGGCAGAGTTGTTGGAATTGATTTGGGAACGACTAATTCGGTGGTGGCCGCGATTGAAGGCGGCAAGCCGATCGCGATCGCTAACGCTGAGGGCAGCCGCATGACCCCTTCGGTAATTAGTTTTACCAAGGATGGCGATCGCCTAGTGGGGCAGATGGCAAGACGGCAGGCAATTCTGAATCCTGATAATACTTTTTATTCCGCCAAGCGCTTTATGGGGCGCAAGTATAGTGAACTGACTCCAGAAGCGAAGCGGATTCCCTACACCATACGACGGGATGCCGAGGGCAATGTGCGATTGCGATCGCCGCGCCTCAACCAGGATTTTGCCCCTGAAGAGCTATCAGCCATGGTGATCCGTAAGCTGGTAGACGATGCTAGTCGCTATTTGGGTGAACCAGTGACCGGGGCAGTAATTACCGTACCTGCCTATTTTAATGATTCCCAACGGCAGGCGACCAAAGATGCGGGCAAAATTGCGGGGATTGAAGTTAAACGGATCATCAATGAGCCTACGGCGGCTTCTCTTGCCTATGGGTTGGATCGCAAGCAAAATCAGCGCATTTTGGTGTTTGACCTAGGGGGCGGCACCTTTGATGTCTCAGTTTTAGAAGTGGGGGATGGGGTATTTGAAGTCAAGGCCACCAGTGGCGATACTCAACTTGGCGGTGATGATTTTGATCGGGAGATTGTCAACTGGCTGGCGGAAGATTTTTTGCAACGCCAGGGAGTAGATCTGCGCCAGGAGCGTCAAGCTTTGCAACGCTTAATTGAAGCGGCGGAAAAAGCCAAGATCGAACTCTCTACCATGGGCAGCACCGAAATTAATCTGCCCTTCATTACTGCCACCCTGGATGGTCCACTCCATTTGGAGGTAGATTTTAAGCGATCGCAGTTTGAACGGCTGTGTACGCCTCTGTTGGAGCGCCTGCGTATTCCCCTGGATCAGGTGTTGCAGGATGCCAAACTCAGTCCCCGCCAAATTGATGAAGTAGTGCTGGTGGGCGGTTCTAGTCGTATTCCGGTGGTGCAAGAATTAGTGCGTCAACTGATTGATAAGGCACCCAATCAAAGCGTCAATCCTGATGAGGTGGTAGCGATCGGAGCAGCAATTCAGGCGGGAATCTTAGCGGGCGAGGTCAAAGATGTCCTGTTGCTGGATGTTACGCCCCTATCTTTGGGGGTAGAGACCTTTGGCGGCATTAATAAAATCATTATTCCCCGCAACACCACCATTCCAGTCCGCAAAACCGATGTGTTTACCACTGCCGAAGATAATCAAACCTCGGTAGAAATTCATATTGTCCAGGGAGAGCGGGACTTGGCCGAATACAACAAATCCCTGGGCAGATTTAAGCTCAGTGGGCTTGATCCTCAGCCCCGTGGCACAACTCAGGTGGATGTGGTGTTTGATTTGAATGCTGATGGCATGCTCTCGGTCACTGCCAGCGATCGCCGTACTGGCATAGAGCGGCGGATCACGATCAAAGGCGCTTCGACCCTGAGCGATCGCGAAGTTGAGGAAATGATTGCCGAGGCAGCTAGGTTTGCCGAAAAGGATCGAGTGAAACGTGCCAAAATTGAAAAGCTCAACCGCGCCGATAATCTAGTCACCAGCGCTGAGCGTCAACTCAAGGAAATTGCCCTCACCTTTGGTTACCAACTCAGCTATGACCAACGCAAGCAAATTGAAAAATTGATCGAAACTCTCAAACAAGCGATCGCGGCTGAAGATGATCCCTTGATTGATCGCACTAGCACTACTCTGCAAGAGCAGATCTATGACCTATCTCGTCAAATGTACGAACAGGTGGAAGAAGAAGGCGAAAGCTTCTTGGGCGATGTGATTAACAATCTCACCGAAAACCTCAGCGGCTTCGCCAGCAAGAATAGTCGCAAGGATGCCAAGTCCAGTCGCCCAGATCTGCGAGTCAACTACGATGATGACGATGATGAGTGGCTCTAGACGATCGCGCCGTAAATTCCCCTGGTTTAAGCTATTTTGCCTAGGAATCCTGGTATGCGCCATGGCAAGTTTAATTGGCTTTAATCAAGTTATACCCCTAGCAAGCCTAGACTGGTCGGCTGTATTTCAAGGCAAACCCTGGCAGCAGGTACTGTTGACGGCGGCCGCCAAGCGCCTAGATCGCTCCTATCAAATTCTGGTGATGGGAGTAGATCAGAGTAATTCTCCAGCCCAAGCTCCAAATTTTGATGGCAGAGCCGACACCATCCTATTGGCTAAATTTGCCCCCCAGCCCCCCCACCTAGAGGTTTTGGGGATTCCGCGAGACACCCAAGTGGTGATCGCTGGCTTTGGTCGCCAAAAGGTCAATGCTGCCAATGTCTATGGTGGGATCAACCTTGCCAAGCAAACCATTAGGGATTTTTTGGGGGGAGTACGAATTGATCACCATGTCAGATTGAGTACAGCAGGCTTAGTAACATTGATTGACGCGATCGGCGGTATTGAAGTTGATGTCCCTACGGCAATGCAATACCAAGATCAAACCCAAGGACTGAAAATCGACCTCCAACCTGGACAGCAAACCCTCAGCGGGCAACAGGCGGAAGGGCTAATTCGCTATCGCAATGATGGCAATGGGGATATCGGTCGCGTTAGTCGTCAGCAGTTGGTACTCCAGGCGATCAAAGCCCAACTGGGCAAGCCCTGGGTATGGCTGAGGATGCCCCAGATCCTAGCCCATGTCACGAAGTATCTAGATACGGATCTTTCTCAAGGCCAGATCAGCAGCCTCGCTACCTTTGTGCTTACTCTACCCAAATCGGCAGTGGCAATCCACAGTCTGGAAGGGCGACCCAGTGGTGCCAACGAATTTAACTACAGCTATTGGATTGTGAATCAGGAGCAAATTGATCAGGCAACCAGAGGTAAGTTTGAGCCTCAACTGTAGCCCGATTCAATCCCCATTTGATCATACCTGGTTGAGCTAGAGTCAAGTTATAGTAAATTCTCATAGGAAGGGAAACTAGGGGTTAGAGGGTAAATCCCCACCATGGTTTTGTGCCTGCTCTAAAGGAGGGAATGAGAGCCATAAAAAACTTGGGTTAGTCCTGAAGGTCTGAGTCAAAAACCTCTAAAGCCCTTACTGAGGCTGCTTACATATGCTTACCTACTCAAGATTTGTTAAGATTCTTGCCCTGGCTCTAATTCTGATCGCCAGTGTGGTGGGATTTTCCCCTGGTGCCAGCTTTGGTCTGAGCTACAGCCAGCTACCTGATCCACGTCCTCAAAGTTGGGTTTATGATGGGGCTGATATTCTCAACGAGAAGGCGGAAGCAGAAATCAATCAAATAGTTCAGCAATTACGCCCCAGAGCCGAAGTGATGGTGGTCACCCTAGAGCAGGCTAGACCAGAAGCAAATGATCTTGCCACTCAGCTATTTAATTCCTGGAGAATCGGCACTGAAGTTGCCCAGAATGGAATTTTGTTTTTGACTGCCAAAAGCGATCGCCGCACGGTGATTAGAACTGGAATCGGCATAGCCAGAAGGTTATCTGACGCCAAGGCCAAGCAGATTATTGACCAAGAAATTCTACCAAGTTTTAGACAACAGAATTATGAAGCGGGGATTCTCTCCGGCTTAAAAGCGATCGTTAATTCTCTACAAGAACAGCCATTTACTTTCCCTGGCCATATCACAGGGATCAGTTTTGGCATAGCTCTATTATTGTTTAGCGGTTCTGCCACAGCAGCGATCAAACTGCTCTATCAACCAACGGCGATTCTTCCTACTTATGACCCTAATCTAGAAAATACCCAACTAAAAACTAAATCCAGCTTATTACATTGCTTGGTCTGGTTAGCCAGTTTTGCCTTGCTCTATCTATCATGGACATTGCTACTGCCCCTTCAGCCCGTGATTTTGATTCTTCTAGCTGTAGCTAGCACATTTGTGAGCAAATTAGTCACGCCGCTACTGCTCAAACAATCCCCTTATCAATGCCAAACCTGTGGAGCGCCAATCAACCGATTAGCTCAGATTGATCATCTGCTCACGCCGGCGGAAAAAACTGCCAAGGCGCTCAAGAGTACCGGATTTGAAGTGCTCTATTGTCCTAAATGTTCAGATTCTAGCCAGAGAGCAAAGGTGAACCTGCGCAAATCGCGCCTGAAATCACCATATGTGGAATGCGAAATCTGTGAAGAGCTAACTGCCAAAGAAACGGTGAAGGTAACTGTGAATGCCACCTATGATCACCCAGGTGAACTGAAGCACCATAAAACCTGTCTCTGTTGTGACCATGAGACTTTTTGGACAACTTCGATCGCTCAGCTAGTCTATACAGAATCATCAAGTTTTGGTGGCAGCTACAGCACCTCTGACTCTGATAGTAGTTCTGGTGGTAGTTCTGATGGGGGCGGAGCGAGCGGCGACTGGTAAACTAGGATGCCTAGGGGCTAACGGAAGAGCCGTAGATTGCCATAGAAAATAGCGATATAGGTGGCTAACCACAAGAGAATGCTAAACAGAATGCGGCGATCGCGCAAGAGAATCTGATCTGGCTCTTCGGTAGTAGTCTGATGGAAGATCAGGGATTTGTAGTACAAAATCGCATACTGTACAATCGGCAAGGTCAATACCAAGGTAGGATTTTTGCTGGGATTGGTACTGAATAGGGCATAGCTAACCATCGCCATCACCGCCGCATTATTGACGAGGGAATCTAAAAAAGGTAGAGAATATTGGGATAAAACCGGTCGCTGCAAGTTCTCTTTGCCTTGGAGTTGGGCAAGTTCGGTGCGCCGTTTGGCAAATCCTAAAAACATGGCTAGGAAAAAAGTACAGAGCACAATAGAAGCAGTGGGAATCTCTTGAATTGCGTAAATCCCTGCCAATAAGCGCAACACAAAGCCACTGGCAATACAACCTACATCAAATAGCGCCAGGTGTTTAAGCTTGAGGGAATAGATTAGATTAATCCCAATATAAATCACTAGGCAAGCTAAGGTGGCAGAACTGAGCCGAAAAGCGCTCAAAACTGCAATAAAAAGGAGGAAAATGCTAACAGCGATCGCCAAGGGAATTTGCACTTTGCCACTAGGAAGGGGACGGAATTTTTTCTTGGGGTGTTGGCGATCGCGCTCTAGATCCTGCAGATCGTTAAAAATGTACATAGCCGAAGCGGCGAGACAAAAGCAAGCCATGGTCAGCCCAGCAGCAGCGATCGCATTCAGGTCAGCAATTTTGCCACCAAACACCACCCCCGCCACACAGGCAGTATTCTTAGTCCATTGATGGGGACGCAAAAGCTGGAGCAAAGGCGGCATAGGCTACAGGGTATCAGGGCGATCAGAGTATAATATGTAGCCTTCCAACAATCGACATAATCCCCATGAGTCTGGAATTTCGACCATTCCTGCAAAAAATCGGCAGTGGACAGCACACGAGTAAATCCCTCTCGCGGACTGAAGCAGAGCAAGCTCTAACCATGATCCTCAAGCAAGAGGCAACTCCAGCCCAAATTGGCGCTTTTTTGATTGCCCATCGGATCAAGCGTCCCACTGGCGTGGAAATGGCCGGCTTTCTGGATGCCTATAACTCACTGGGGGCAAGCATACCAGCAATTTCACCCCTGGTTTTAAGCCTGGGTTGTCCCTACGATGGTCGCGATCGCACCGTACCGATTAGTCCATTGGCGAGTTTGGTGGTAGCATCTGCCGGTGAAAAGGTCTTGGCGCATGGGGCTACTCAAATGCCCACTAAGTACGGTATGCCCTTAATTGAGGTTTGGCAAGCCCTAGGCATAGATTGGCAAGGACTGACTCTAGGGCAAATCCAAGCGGTACTGTTGGGCACTGGTCTGGGGTTTTGGTATCAGCCCGACCATTTCCCCCTTGCCCAAGGTCTAGTTACTTACCGTGAGCAAATTGGCAAGCGCCCGCCCCTGGCAACTCTGGAGCTACTCTGGTCGCCCTATCTGGGCAATTACCACTTGATCGCTGGGTTTGTGCATCCCCCTACCGAGCAGGTGATGGCAGAGGCATTGGCATTACATGATTTCCAAAGTTTTACTACGGTCAAGGGGCTAGAAGGCAGTTGCGATCTTCCCCGCGATCGCGCCGTAATTATTGGTCTAGCGGGTCAAAGATTGATTCTCCACAGTCGAGATTTTGGCTTCGGTGGCAGCGATCCCGTTTTGGTGCGCTCAGAACTGCCTAGGCAAATGCAGGAAGTGGTGAACGGCGCAACAACAGAACTGCAAAAAAGTGTGATCTGGAATGCCGGCTTTTATCTCTGGCGGCTGGGCAGGGCAGATCACCTAGAGCAGGGTTGCCAACTTGCAACTGAGCTATTAACTGGGGGCAAGGTGCAGCAGAAACTCGCAGAATTACAGGTGGCGATCGCTAAACTGCGTGATAGAAATCAGCCAAGCGCTGGGTAATCTGCGGCCAACTATATTCTTGGGCAACCAAGGCTTGCGCCCTAGCTCCCATGGTTGGGTCAGGCTGGGCAAAAAATTTACCTAACTCCAAGGCGATCGCGCTCACGGATAAATTTGCCGCCACATAGCCCAGATCATGGTCTTTCACCACCTGAGCCAGGGCAATCCCTGGGGTAACCAAAGCCGGCAGACCTGCTGCCAACGCCTCTAGTACAGCAATGCCAAAATTCTCCGAATGGGAAGTCAACGCAAACAAATCCGCTCCCTGTAAATAGATCTGCTTTTGGCTGCCGCCCACAAAGCCAACTATATGAGTTCTAGGAGTGAGATGGTATTGAGCGATTAAAGCGGTTAAATCGGCAGTAAACTCTGGTGTGCCTGAGCCGGCAATCACCAAGCTAAAGTCCTGCCCTAAATATTCGGCGATCGCGGGAATCAAAAAATCTAGCCCCTTTTTCGGATGCAACCGCGATAGAAACAGAATCACTTTTTGATTTAGGGGCAACCCCAAAGTTTGCCTTAACTTTGCCCGCGCATCTGGAATCGGCTCGGCTAGATCTAAGCCGTGGGGTAGCACAAAGCCAGGAGCCTTTAACCCCAGCAACTCAGCTTCTTGCTGTTCAGCGATCGCGGTGTAATGAATTGCCCTAGCCTGATCTAGATTAGCTCGCTCAATCAAATGCCAATAGATTTGTTTTTTCCAACGACTCTGGGCCATCGACCAACTACAGAGTTGCCCCAAGGGACGCACGATATAGGGAACTTGCTGCTGGCGCGCGATCGCCATCGTCACTGTAGAAACATAAGAGAAAATGGCATGCACATGCACCAGGTCATAATCCCCAATTGACCGCCCTAGCCACCTAGTAAAATCCGCGGAAAAGGCAAACTCCCGCACTGCCCCAATTTTAGGAGAGTAGCGAGGGAACATCCAGACCGGCGTTTGTTGATAATAAAACCTATTCCTCAAGGGCAAATCGAGTAAACCTGCCCCATTGTCATTAGTGGTGGCAATTTCCGCCGCAATCCCCAACTGATTCAGCCGCCGCACCATTTGGATAATTGCCTGACTTGGCCCTCCCCGTAGGGGCGCGATCGAGGGGATCACATGCAGCACTTTCATAGTTTTCTGGGTGGCAGATTATAAATTTTTAGTCCCCAGCGAGAATCCTGCGCCACTAGTTCAAGATCTGGGCTACTTGCTTGGCAAAATAGGTCAAGATTATGTCTGCACCTGCCCGCTTCATACTTGTAAGGGTCTCCAGCATTACCTGCTTTTGGTCAATCCAGCCCCTCTCTGCCGCCGCCATGATCATGGCATATTCACCACTGACATTGTAGGCTGCTACTGGCAGATCACTAATTCCCTTGAGCTTGGCAATAATATCCAAATAGGCTAAAGCTGGCTTCACCATAATAATATCTGCCCCTTCTACAATATCTAAAAATGCTTCCCGCACCGCTTCACGGCTGTTGGCTGCATCCATTTGATAGGTTTTTTTATCGCCAGATTTGGGGGCAGAGCCAAGCGCATCGCGAAAGGGACCGTAATAGGCAGAAGCATACTTGGCTGAGTAGGCTAAAATTGCCACCTGCTCAAATCCTGCTTGATCGAGTGCCGTGCGAATTGCGCCAATTCTGCCATCCATCATATCTGAGGGCGCTACCATATCTGCCCCAGCCTGTGCTTGAGAGATCGCCATCTTGATCAGTACCTCTACCGTTTGATCGTTGAGAATAATCCCCTGCTCATTCACTAAACCATCATGCCCATGGGTGGTAAAAGGATCGAGTGCCACATCCGTAATCACTACTACTTCAGGCACAGCTTGCTTAATCCTACTTACCGTCTGCTGAATCAAACCATCGGGATTAAAACTCTCGCTACCGTCTGCATCCTTTTTGGCTTCTGGCACGGCTGGGAATAGAGCGATCGCATTAATGCCCAAACCCTGAGCCTGTCTGACCTCCTCAATCAGCAGATCCTGACTGTAACGATAGCAACCTGGCATAGATGGCACTTCCACTCTGGCGTTTTCCCCTTCCATCACAAACAACGGATAGATCAAATCATTAACAGTCAAGTGAGTTTCGCGCACCAGATTACGCAAAGCAGGGGTACGACGCAGGCGGCGAGGACGTTGGGTAAGTTGCATGGCTGATTCGGCTAAAAATAGTGAGGCTATTTTATCAAGCCTTGCTGACATTTCCCATAGCTAGAGCAAGGGGATTCTTAAGTTCTCTCAAACTAGGTGCGCGATCATAATGTTTTACCGCCAATTTCAGCTAGGATATAGTCTAAGACCGGCGCTAAATCATGTTGCCGAACTGCAACGCCGCAAGTTTCGGAAAATAGTTTCAGCCTAGCGATCTTCTGTATCCTAATTTCAAGGGGGAAGCTTGACTCAATCTGCTAACTTAACGATCAGAACTCCAGATAGTCTGCCTAAAATTGACGAGTTTTTGCAAGAACTGGCCACCATTCAGCAGCATGGCGCTAAACGTATTGCCATTTTGGGCTCTCGCCATGTGCCGATTACTCACCAAAATTTGATTGAATTGCTGGCCCATGGTTTGGCGGCGGCGGGCAATCAGATTATCACCTCTGGGGCAAATGGTACTAATTTTGCCGTCATTCGGGGGGTGCTCACTGCCAACCCTAATCTTTTGACCGTGATTCTGCCCCAAAGCCTGGAGCGTCAGCCCCTAGATTCGCGGGAGCAGCTAGAGAACGTAATCCACTTGATTCAACATGAGGAGAATAACCAATTGCCTTTAGCAGAGGCTAGCGCTCTATGTAACCAAGAAATTATCTCTAAGTGTCAGCAACTGATTTGCTTTGCTTTTCACGATAGCCACACCCTGTTGCAGACCTGTGAGTTGGCAGAAGCGCAGCGCAAGGTGGTAACTATTTTTTATTTTGATTAGATGAGAGCGGAGTTTGTGGCAATCTTGTGCGGCGCTGATCCAAAAGTTAAGCATCCCCTAGCGGCATTTCCCCAGGTTTGCTTTATCAAAAATACAGTGACCAATCCCAATATCCTGATTGGTGACTATACCTATTACGATGATCCAGAGGATTCCGAAAACTTTGAGCGCAATGTGCTTTATCACTTTCCATTCGTGGGCGATCAGCTAATTATTGGCAAGTTTTGCGCGATCGCTTGGAAAACCAAGTTTGTGATGAATGGGGCTAATCATCAGCTAGATGGATTCTCGACCTATCCATTCCAGATTTTCGGCAATGGCTGGGAAAACCTAGAACCCCAACCAGAGAACTTCAAGGGCAATACGGTAGTTGGCAATGATGTATGGATTGGCTATGATTCCTTGATCTTGCCAGGTGTGCAAGTAGGAGATGGTGCAGTAATTGGGGCGCGATCTGTAGTTACCCGCGATGTACCGCCCTACAGTATCGTGGCAGGTAACCCAGCGAAGTTGATTCGGCCGCGGTTTGAGCCAGCGGTTGTGGAGGTATTATTGGAGCTAGCTTGGTGGAACTGGCCAATTGAGCAAATCAGCCGGCACTTGAATAAGATTGTAGCAGCCGATCTAGACGCTTTGAGTAATTGTAGTGTAATTGCAGCTAGTCCCCTATAAAAATTAATTAAAAGTATGCCCAAAATTCTAACCGCGCCAATTTTTGTGGTTGATGACAACATTGACACCGATCAAATTATCCCAGCCGAGTACTTGACCCTAGTACCCTCTAAGCCTGATGAATACGAGAAATTGGGTGGCTATGCCATGATTGGGCTGCCCGATCGCTATGGCAAGTTTGTGCCAGAGGGTGAAACTAAAACCCCTTATCTAATTGTGATTGCCGGCGAAAACTTTGGCTGCGGCTCTTCACGGGAACATGCCCCCATTGCTTTAGGAGCAGCAGGTGTGGAGGTAGTGGTGGCTCAGTCCTATGCCAGGATCTTTTTCCGCAACTGCACGGCTACAGGTGAGCTTTATCCCTACGAAGTAGACCAAAGATTGTGCGATCGCTTTGTGACTGGTCAGATGGGGAGCCTGGATTTTGAGCAAAACATCTTGACTAATCAAACCACAGGCGAGGTGATTCAACTCAAGCCCCTGGGAGAAGTTAAACCCGTGATTGATGCGGGGGGACTATTTGCCTATGCCCGCCAAACTGGGATGATTGGAGCTAAATGATGGAATATGGGGTTGCGGTGTTTAATCGCCAGACTGGAGTGCGTACAGAGGTTAGGGTCAGCAGCAGTATCTATATCTTAGATGCCCTAGAGCAAGCTGGGGTAGATGTACCTACCGCCTGTGTGAACGGCGCCTGTACCACCTGCGCTATGCGAGTAAAGTCGGGCAAAATTGATCAGTCTGAAGCGATCGGTCTATCCCGCCAGTTACAACAGGAAGGCTATGCCCTGATCTGCGTGGGCTATGCCTGTAGTGATTTGGAGCTAGAAACCCAAGATGAGAATGAGGTTTATCAACTTCAATTTGGCCGCTATTTTGCTAAGCAGCGCAAGCCCCTGTTCAGCTTACCCTGGGAGTAAGTCGATGATTTATACCAGACGTTTTCAACTGGGGATATTAGCGATCGCGGTGATTTTAGCCAATTTGATTTGCCGAGAACTCTTAGCTCAGCTAGATCAGCCACCCCAAACCGATCTATGGCGCGCCAGACGGGTAGTAAATGGTCAAGTTTTGGAGTTACAGCTAGCCAATGATCCCAATAGCAAAGTCGAGCGGGTAGCCTTGGCTGGAGTCAATTCCCCCTTAGCGGATCAGAAGCCCTGGGGCGATTTAGCCAAGCAGTATTTAGCTGATTTGGTTAAGGACAAGCAGTTGAGGGTAAAATTTGAGCCCAATGCTCAAGATCTGTCAGGTCGTCCCCTGGTGCTGGTGTGGGCAGATGATCTTCTCGTCAACCGCGCCTTGATCGCAGAAGGTATTGTCTTAGCCCAGGCTCTACAGCCGAGTTCTAGTTGGCAAGCAGAGTTTGATGCGGCTCAAACCCGTGCCAGGATCTTGGGGCTAGGAATTTGGGATTTGGCTCAACCCCTGCGGCGAATGCCCAGAGGGAGATAGTCAGCCCTTCTGTAGTGACATCTCCCTAGTTTTAAGTTATGCAAACTTGTGGATACCTGAATACCCCCCTAGGCTAAGCTTAAGTTTGAACACCCGTACCTCTAGCTGAATGGAGTATTTTCAATGTCCCACGCAGTCAAAATATACGACACCTGTATTGGTTGCACTCAATGTGTACGTGCTTGCCCCACCGATGTACTAGAAATGGTACCTTGGGATGGTTGCAAAGCCGGTCAAATCGCTTCTTCGCCCCGTACTGAAGACTGTATTGGTTGTAAGCGCTGCGAAACTGCTTGCCCTACCGACTTCTTAAGCATTCGCGTATATCTTGGCGCCGAAACTGCTCGCAGTATGGCCTTAACCTACTAGTTGATTCTACCCAATTGATTGAGGAAACGAGTTTTGGTAGACTGCTCAAACCAATCAACTTTCCCAAATTCATAGGCTAATTTCAACAGGCTAGGCTCGCTATTATGTTTATCATACAAAATTTATTTTTAGACAGGACTTACGCAGCCTGATTTGGGAAGTCCTGATAAAAAGGGAATTTTAGGGCAAAGCCTTCAACTGGGGCTAAGCCCCACACCCATTTAGAGCCGCCCATTTAGAGCTAAGGTTTTAGATCACGTTTGCGTAAGCCCTAATTAAATTGATTTTTTAGGTTGCTGCTCTGGTATTTTCGCCCTATACTTTTTGACTGTGGTTTTTCTTTGATATTTTTCTTTGATATCTTTTTAAGAGTGCCTACTGGTGCTCTTTGTTTCTTTTTTCAGGACTTACGCATTTTGATTTTGGCAGTGTTGGCAAAAGGGAGTTTGAGGTCGTAGCCCCACACCCCAATTAGCGTCAGGGTTTTAGATCACATTTGCGTAAGTCCTACTAGTCTTGATTTGAAGTACCTATCATGGACGAATTTGCTGCCCTAGGTTTAGATGTGGGTAAAAAACGGATTGGTGTGGCGGGATGCGATCGCACGGGATTGATAGCCCATGGTATCACCACGATTATTCGCCAATCTTGGCAAGCAGATATGCAGCAGCTAGCAGACCTAATTCACCAACGACAGGTGGATACTCTGGTGGTGGGCTTGCCCTACAACATGGATGGTAGTTTGGGTTATCAAGCCAAGCAAGTGCAAAAATTTGCCAAGGCGGCAGCTAGGCATTTAGGCATGAATTTAGAATATGTGGATGAGCGCCTAACCTCCTATGTGGCAGAACAGATGATGCTGGCAGCAGGCTATTCACCCCGTGATCACAAAGCCATGATTGACCGCAAAGCGGCTGCCTTGATTTTGCAGCAGTGGCTGGAACAAAAAAAACAACTTGCCGAAACCAAAAAACCTCGTGACTAGACACACAATCCTGTCATAATGCTTAGAGTCAAGCACTCCTTAGAAATCAATTTATGGATGAGTCAACGATTGTACTAACCGATGAAACAGGTAAATCTCTACCCTGTTATCTAGAAAAACGGCTCCCCCTTAATGGTAAGGAGTATATTCTCCTAAATCCTATTGACTATCCAGTACAGATATTTGCCTGGGAATCTGAGGAAGATGAGGAGACTGGCACTCTGGCTGATGTGGAAGAAGATGAAATCGCCACCATCTTTGAGACTGCCCAAGCAGTTTTAGCCGAAATGAACTTGGTACTTAAGCGCACCGCCTATACGCTCACAGTCGAAGGTGAACTGCCGGAAGTGGATGAAGAAGACATTATCCAGATTGATGGTGATGATGAAGAGGAGGGCGAAGAGTATGTAGAAATTGCTCATTTTTACCATGAAGAACGAGAATACTCGGTATTCGCTGAAGTAGATCCCCTACCCTATTTTGCTAAGCAATCCCATGCTGGCAGTGTTGAGCTACTTTCTCCAGATGAGCTTGAGGAAATTCAACCCTTCCTTGAAGAGCAATTAGCTGAGGATGATGACGAAGAGTACTAAGCGATCGCGGCTTAGCTTTTGGCTGGTTTTGGGCTTGACCGGCTTGGGTTGGAGCGTGAGCTCTTGGTGGCTATGGGCGATCGCTCCTCCTGATCAATCTCCAAAAATCAGAATAACTATTCCCCCTGGTACGCCGTTGCAGTCAATTGGCGACCGCCTCCAGGAAGTAGGTTTAATTAGATCTAGTTTCGCCCTCAGAGTTTGGCTAGCGCTGGTTGATCGAGTAAGTCTGCAAGCTGGTACCTTTGATTTTGTCGGCAGCCAACCCTTAGAAAAGGTTGTTGACCAACTCCAAAGTGGCAAACTAATTGAGGCAAAATTTACCCTTCGTGAAGGTTGGTCAGTACAACAGATTGGTGGCTATTTTGAGCAACTTGGTTATTTTTCCACAGCCGAATTTGTGGCTGCTGCTCAAGATCTCAAGAGCCAAAAACAAAAAAGAGCTTGGCTTGGTCGTGAGATCAAGAGCCTAGAAGGTTATCTCTTTCCCGACACCTATCAATTATCACCGGCGGAAGTTACCCCAGAGCGGGTAATCAACCTAATGTTAGATCAATTTGAGCGAGTAGCTCTCCCCCTACATACTCCGCAAAGTAGGTTTAGTCTGCACGAGTGGGTCACCCTGGCAAGTATCGTGGAGAAGGAAGCAGTTTTAGGATCGGAGCGATCGCGCATTGCTGCCGTATTTGCCCACCGTTTAAGTCGGGGCATGAGACTGGAGTCAGACCCCACCGTGGAGTATGGTCTAGGAATCAGACAAACTGTAGACCAACCCCTTACCCTCAAGCAGGTCAGAACGCCTTCGCCCTACAATACCTATCTAAACGAAGGCTTACCTCCAGGTGCGATCGCTGCCCCAGGCTTAGCTAGTCTGAAGGCCAGCTTAAATCCTCCCCCCACCAAGGAGCTATTTTTTGTGGCACGCTACGATGGGAGCCATATTTTTAGCCAAACCTATGAGCAGCATAAACAGGCGATTAGTCAAGTGGAGCAGAGCTTGAATTAGCCACCCACCTTAGCAGGAGGCAGAACTGCCTCAAACTCAGAGCTTTCAGGCTTGGGCGATCGCAGTTGGTCAAAAGTACTCTTAATTGAACTAGCTACTGGTACTGCCACCACTAATCCCAAGGGCCCTGCCACTTTTACTCCCACCAACAGGGATATTAAAATCCACGCAGGATTTAGACCAGTAAGATTACCCAAAATTCGCGGCGCAATCACATTGCCAATAATCTGGTCAATAATCACGGTGGCGATCAAAACTTTAACCCCCAGCCAGAAATTCTCTAGGGTCACTAGTAGGGTTACCACAGTTACAGCGGTCGCACCACCGAAAGGCACTAAAGTCATAAAGCCGATGCCCAGGCCAAATAACAAACCAAATGGCACTTCCAGGGCAAAAAAAGCCAGGGTCATAGTAACCCCATTGAGAGTGGCCAAGGTCGCCTGACCAATGTAGTAGTTAAGGATATTTTGGCGTAGAGAAGTTTGAATCAGACTGCCGATTTTGAGGGGGAACCACTGGAAAATCCCTGACCAAATTTGATTGCCGCGCAGCAAAAGGTAAAACATCAGGGCTAGCCCCAGCAGCAAATTTACCACACTACCCAGAGTATCCAAGGCAAAGGTTAGCACCTTACCAGTCAGGCTTTGCAACTGACCAGAAAACTTGCCTGAAAGTTGAGAAGTAATACCAGTCAAATCTAGCTGCAAATTCTGCTCATCTGCCCAGGCTTGGAGTGTCAAAAGTTGACTGTTGCCAGATTCAATCCAACTGGGTAGCCGCTTGGCAAACTCATTTAACTGTTCTAGTAGCACTGGAATCAGGGTTACTCCCACCGCGACTAAAACCGAAACCGTTAGCAAAAAGACAAAAATTACAGCATTGCCCCGATTCACTCCCCTTGCCGCCAGTGCCTGTACAGGATAATTCAGCAGGAAAGCAATCACTGAAGCTGCCATCAAAATGCTGGCGAGGGGCTGAAAGTACTGCAAGACCTGTAGTGCCACCCAACCATTCAAAACAATTAACGGAAAGGTAAGCCAGAGGCTGAGCCGTTGCCACAGTTTTGGATCTGGTGCCATAGATTACTGGGGAGAATTGGGTTGAGGAGCAGTTTCGGCCGGTAAAGTGGGAGGAACCGTTTGGCTAGGAACAGTGAGTGTAGGGCTAGTTGTGACCACATCTGGTTTTACCCAACCAGCGCTGAGCATGATCGAAAGAGCCAAGAAGGCCACTACTAAGCTCCAGGTTAGGCGATTGAGACTGGCTTCGGCACTGCGGGTGCTGCTAAACATTTGAGCTTGGCCGCCAATTCCGGCTACGCCGTCTCCTTTGGGACTATGGAGTAGCACCAAGAAAATGATTGATACAGATAAAATCGACCAGATGATCTTAATGGCAGAGTAAAGCATTGCTGCAACTGAGAATAGTAATAAAGCCAGTTTACTCTAAGCTGGTAGGTAAATTTGATCGAATAGCTTGGCGAGGGCGATCGCTTGAGCATAGGGCTGTTGACCATAGCTAAATACCCAGGGCAAAGTCTCAGGGACTAAAGCTAAAACCCGATCTAGAGCATAGGGACTACCAAACAGAGCGATCGCTTGCAGTTGTTGAGCTTGAAGTAATCGAGTCACTAGCTCTGGGATCTGCGCACTCATGCCCCCCCGCCACGGATTGCCACGGCTAAATACTTGCAAGAGCACGGCTCCTAGGCTATCCCAGTCCAGCTTTGCCAATAGGTTGAGATCTACCACCAGAGGATTTGCTCCCCATTGCTTTAGCCAAGCGGACTGATTGCCGAGGCATAACTCTGGCACATCCTGTAGCCGCTCTACCACTATTAGCTGGGTAAAAGCTTGACCCTGGGGTAACCGCCAAACCAAGTGAGACTTGAGCGATCGCTGTGCTAAGTCTTCAGCCAGTTGCCAGTTGGGGAATGTACCCACTTGGGGAATAGCTAAAGGCCGAGGCTGACCCACTTTAGTTTTTGCTTGGCAGATTCGGGTCAGGGCGGCTTTAATTCGGGAAACTGGAATCACCTGACTGCGTACGGCAGCGGCGATCGCTTTAATTACCACTACGGGATTTGCAGGCATCAATAAAATATCTACCCCCGCCAGCACCGCCTTGATTGCTACCTCCGCCAAACTATAGCGCTGAGCTATTCCCGCCATATTCAAAGCATCACTGACAATTAACCCCTCAAAACCGAGCTCCTGCCGTAGGATGCCGCTCAAAATCTTGCCAGACAAAGTGGCAATTTCTCCAGAATCTAGCCCTAGAGCCAAAACATGGGCAGTCATAATGCTATCTACGCCAGCCGCGATCGCTGCCTGAAACGGCACAAACTCTAAATCCCCAAACCGCGATCGCCCGTGGGTCAATACAGGCAAATCTAAGTGAGAATCGATCGCTGTATCCCCATGCCCCGGAAAATGCTTAGCCGTAGTCAAGACTGGATAACTCTTGGCCCCGCCAATAAAGGCCGCCACACACTTAGCTACCCAATCAGGGCGATCGCCAAAAGCACGGATATTGATTACAGGATTTTGGGGATTATTGTTCACATCCGCCACTGGTGCCAAGAGCCAATTGATCCCAATCTCTAGAGCCTCCGCCGCCGTCACTCGCCCCAAATCTGCCGCATCCTTGGTAGTTAAGCAAGCAAAGGGCGGTAAAAACCAGGTAGCCCCAGCAAATCTCTGCCCTACCCCTTCCTCCAGATCAGCCGCGATCAGCAGGGGAATCTGACTTAAGGCCTGGAGCTGAGCCGTGCGCCAAGCCACTTCTGCCGCTGTTCCCCCCATCAAAATCACCCCACCAATTCCTAGCTCTTGAATCCAGCTAGACAACTGGTCATAGTTTGCTTCCCATTGGGGATAGAGGATTTGGCGATCGCTTAAAGAGCCAGAGGCTCTCACCACAATCATTTGAGCAATTTGGGCTTCCAGGCTGAGGTGATCTAGATCAAAAATATTAGAATTCACTGGGAACATCTTCACGTCTAATTGGTTGCAACACTTCTACACCCTCTCCTCCCAGATTTTGCAAGGGCTTACCTTCCACCAGCAGAAAAACCTTAGCCTGGGGATCAAGGCTAGTGGCAGTATATAAAACTTGAGCCAGCCTTCTAGTCATACTGGCAGATCCTCCACCACCAGTAAACTCTTGGGAAAGGTTGAGGCGAATCTCTTGACCACTCAGGCTCAGATCTAACAGCTTAGTTTTAGGGGGAACCTCAGAATATAGTTCAGGTGAGCCTGCGATCAGCCGTTCTAGGGAGATGCGCAACGCCTGTTGCGGGTTCTCAGCCTCAACCGTAAGCGGAACAGTCTGCAAGCGATTGGCCTGATGATCCACCCCATAGAGGCTAGGTTTGTAGCTACTGACTCGGCGATCATTTGGGCGAGCAATCTCAGGAGTTGAAATCGGAGTCTGAATTTGATCTCGACTAAACCAGAACGCTAATCCTGCCCCTGCTACAGCGCCAGTCAATCCTAAAAATATTATTGCTCTAGACTTCATTGAGGTTGATTGCGATTTTCAAAAGAATGCGGTACAGAAATCATTAAAACCCAAGGCGGGGCTGCGCCCTGCGACCCTTTTGGTCACCCATTAACTTGCAGACTGCAACAATTACTCGATACCCTCAAGATTTACGCAGTTTAATTGCGGAAGTGTTGGAAAAAAGGAGTTTGAGGGCTTAGCCCCACACCCCAATTAAAGCCAGGGTTTTAGATCACGTTTGCGTAAGTCCTAACCCTAACAGCATATCGCGTAGCAGCAACCCCAGGAATTATGCTGGCAGATTGCCTAGCTCTGATTCAGACCTACTCCCTTTTCAGCACCCGATCTGTAAAGAACTGCTAAGCTGAGGTCATAAGCCCTGCATCAGCCAACCATCGATGGATATCCCCAGCCCTATTCCAACCGCCCCCCCAGACTTTCGGTCCGGATTCATTGCTCTAATCGGTCGCCCCAACGTTGGTAAATCCACCCTACTCAATGCTCTGGTAGGTCAAAAAATTGCCATTACCTCCCCTACGGCTCAAACCACTCGCAATCGACTTCAGGGCATTCTCACCCTCGATCGCGCCCAAATGATTCTAGTCGATACCCCAGGCATTCATAAACCCCATCACCTCCTGGGCGAAGTATTAGTTAAAAACGCGATCGCGGCAATCAATGCTGTAGATTTGGTGATTTGGCTAGTAGACAGCAGTGTAGAACTAGGTGGCGGCGATCGCTTTGTCGCTGAACTACTCCAGAAAACCCATGTACCCACAATCCTTGGGCTCAACAAAATTGATCAAGTAAATGGTGATGTCGATCCTAGCTATCAAACCTACATCTCTCCTTTTGGTTGGTTGGCCGTCCCTTTTTCTGCCCTTACCGGCACAGGCATAGCCGCCCTGCAACAGGTGTGCTGTGATTACCTGCCCCCAGGCCCTTACTACTACCCTCCCGATCAAATCACCGATCAACCGGAGCGATTTATTATGGGTGAACTGATTCGGGAGCAGATTCTCTTACTCACCCGCGAAGAAGTCCCCCATGCAGTCGCTGTCACCATCGATCAAGTGGAAGAGCAAGCCAAACTTACCAGGGTAATGGCAACAATTCATGTAGAGAGAAGTTCCCAAAAAGGGATCATCATTGGCAAACAAGGTCAAATGCTCAAACAGATCGGCACCGCCGCCCGTCTGCAAATTCAAAAATTAATTCTTGGTTCGGTGCACCTAGAAATTTTTGTTAAAGTTCAACCCAAATGGCGCTCCTCTCGTTTCCAACTTGACGACCTAGGCTATCGCCCAGAAAACTAGCTAATGGCTGCGAATTTGTTCCAAAGTTGCTTTAGTCTCTTTCTTGGTGAAAGGGTGTACGCCGTCTGCTATCAGGTATAGATAGGCGCGTGCCTGGTCATTGAGATTTTTCACATCACTAAAATCAGCATCATCAATTGTACTCAGCCCAATCAAGACTGCGTTTTTGAGATTGGTGCTACGCAGATTGGTAGCCTTGAGATTGGATCTAGTAAAATTCGCTTCAATCAAATTCGCACCACTAAAATTGGTCGTATTTAAATCACATTTACTCAAGTTCGCTCCACTCAAGTTTGCCCAGGTAAAATTTGCCCAACTCAAATCCGAGCTAGATAGATCAGCCTGTTTCAAGATCGCGCTACGGCAGATTGCCTCATAGAGATAGGAATGACTGAGATTGGCACCAGTGAGATCAGCACCCGTAAAATCTACGCCGTGAAGATTTGAACCATGCAAATCAATCCCCTCTAGCTTAGCAGTGCGCAAACTCACTTTAGATAGGGTAATCTCCCTAAAATCACGCCTGCCACTGCGATATTCCCTCAGCAATTCCTCAGCCTTCACATTTCACACCCTTAATTCACTTAGTTATGAGCCCCTAGTATTTAGGAACATTGGGATCAATCTGCTCACTCCAGGCAGCAATTCCGCCCTGAAGATTAATCCCTTCTATACCTGCTTGCTGCAATAGCCCGATCGCTTTAGCAGAACGACCACCCATTTTGCAATGGACAATCAACTGGCGATCAGCCTTAAGTGCTCTGATCTTTTCTATCCCACTGCCCTGCTCAATTTCTGACAGAGGCACAAGGGTAGTACCAGGAATTTGACCAATTTCCCACTCATTGGGATTTCTCACATCCACAATCACATAATCTGAGGTACCCTGATCAAGAATGTGCTTAAGTTCTTGAACAGTAATTTCGGGAAACTGCACAGTTTCAGTCATGGCTTTTGCTTGGGGAATACCACAAAACATTTCGTAATCAATCAATTTTTCAATTACGGGGCGCACGGGGTTAGGGCGCAGTCTCAACTCGCGAAACTTCATAGTCAAGGCATCATAGAGCAAAAGTCTACCGCTAAGAGTATTACCTTTACCGATAATAATTTTAATTACTTCAGTGGCTTGAATCGTGCCAATGATGCCAGGTAGTACCCCCAAAACTCCCCCCTCCGCACAGGAAGGTACCATGCCCGGAGGCGGTGGTTCTGGATAGAGATCCCGATAGTTGGGGCCATCTTCATAGTTGAATACTGTGGCTTGACCCTCAAATTGGAAAATCGAACCATAGACATTAGGTTTACCCAATAGGACACAAGCATCATTGACTAGGTAGCGAGTGGGAAAATTATCCGTGCCGTCTGCCACTAGATCGTAGGGAGCAATAATCTCCAAAGCGTTCTCAGCCGTGAGGCGAGTCTCGTAGAGTTCAACTTGGCAGTGGGGATTGATTTCCCAAATCCTCTGTCTGGCAGATTCAATCTTGGGCTTACCCACGGCGGCAGTGCTATGAATTACTTGACGATGAAGATTAGAGGTATCTACCACATCAAAGTCAACAATTCCGATTGTGCCTATTCCTGCTGCTGCCAGATACATCAACAGGGGCGCACCTAAGCCTCCAGTCCCAATGCAAAGTACCTTGGCCGCTTTTAAGCGTTTTTGTCCTTCTAGTCCTACATCAGGCATGATGATGTGACGAGAATATCGCTCAAACTCTGGATTAGTGAGATGAATGCTACTGAGGTCGGGATTGAGCATAGGTTGGGCAAATTAGACAGGAGGAGCCAAGGACTAGCTAGCTATCTTGGGCTAGATTTGTTGAATATTTAATCACTAATGTGAGCCAAATGCTGTGGTTAGCTACAATTCTTAGGCTTTACTTAACCTTTACCACTAGACATATTGAGTAAGCTAGTAGAGTGCATCCAAGCAAGCAAAAATATGGATCAGCAGCCTATCTATTACTACGTACCGATTTATCCTGATGACGATTGCGCAGAAGCTCTGATGCATCTGTTTAAAGGGCTGCCCCACTTGGACGGTGAGATCGCTAGCTTGCTGGCTGAACTGGATCAGCGGGAGCAGTCGGGAGAAGGGGTAGATTACGTGGGGGAGTTGGAAGCACGCTTGAACCTAAAGCGCTTAAAAGTACACTACATCAAGCGACGGGCTGATCGAGACGGCAATGTCACCGAGGCTTAGCCGAGGAACTGCCGAGGAACTTCTGATTAAGCTTCCTTGGGTAATGAAGCAAGTAATTAAATCTTCCCTGCCTGCTATGAGTTTCTACTATGACTTTCTACTGTGAGTTTTAACAGGTGATTGTGGGCAATAATATCTGCGAAGTAATAATTTAGGACTTATACCGATTCTCCAAATCTTCAAGACCAATAGCTACAAAAATACATAGTGAAGCTTGGGTTTTGTTCCATGAAGGGGGTTTGCTCCTTCACCCCAAGTGCGTACCAAGAAAGCTTAAGGATCGACCCAGCGCCCATCTGCCTTAATCAAAGCAATCAACTCTTCCACCCCCTGATCCTCTGGTACCTTCTTAATTTCCGCTCTGCCGCGATAGAGGGAAATTTGCCCAGGAGTCTTGCCCACATAGCCATAGTCCGCATCTGCCATTTCTCCAGGCCCATTGACAATGCAGCCCATTACTGCGATGTCCAAGCCAGTCAGGTGTTGTGTAGCGGCACGCACCTTATGAAGCACATCTTCCAGGTTAAACAAAGTTCTGCCGCAAGAAGGGCAAGCCACATACTCGACCATGGTTTTGCGCAGACCCAAAGCTTGCAAAATGCTGTAGCACACTGGAATCTCCTTCTCAGGCGCTTCAGTCAAAGATACCCGAATTGTATCACCAATGCCGTCCGCTAAGAGGGTAGCAATCCCTGCTGTAGACTTGATCCGACCATACTCACCATCCCCTGCCTCGGTCACCCCCAAATGCAAGGGATAGGCCATGCCCAACTCATTCATGCGCTTGACCATTAGCCGATAGGCAGCGATCATCACAGGAGTACGGGAAGCCTTCAGGGAAATTACCAGGTTATAAAATTCTAGTTCCTCACAGATGCGAATAAACTCTAAAGCTGACTCCACCATGCCCTGAGGCGTATCTCCATAGGTAAAGAGCATCCTCTCTGCCAAGGAGCCGTGATTTACGCCGATCCGCATTGCTTTATCTTGGGATTTTAAGCTTAAAACCAAAGGTGCTAAAGTCTCTTTAATTTTGCTGCCAATTTCGACAAACTCAGACTCAGTATATTCTGTGCGCCCAGGCTTGGGCTTCTCAAACACATATAAACCTGGATTGATTCGCACTTTATCTACGTGCTTAGCGACTTCTAGGGCAATTTTCATGCCATTGTGGTGCACATCTGCCACTAAAGGCACAGTTTGATAGGTTTGCTCTAGTTTTTGCTTAATTTCCGCGATCGCGTGGGCATGAGCCAAACTTGGTACCGTTACCCGCACAATTTCGCAGCCAATCTCGTGCAGACGGCGAATCCCTGCTACTGACCCATCAATATCTAAAGTGTCCTCATTGATCATCGACTGCACGACCACTGGGTTATTGTCGCCAATAGTGATATTTCCTACCCGCACTCCTCTCGTGGAGCGTCGCATGATCGCTCCAGAAAATGCAGTAGAATCAAGATCTGGTGGAAACTTAAGCTCTTGATCAGGCAAAAAAGTTGGCATAGGGAAGTTACTAACAGTTGATCAAATCTGATTCAATTATAGGGTATAGGGCTTAGATGCACCTACTAGTAGATCAGTCATAGGTGGGTTGCAGACTAAACGGGTTTGGGGCACCGATGTCAACAAATCAATTAAATCCCAAATAGCAACTGCTTTTGGCGGTCTATATATTTGTAATGTTTATCAGAAACCCAAGCTGACCGTGCTAAACCTAGAAAGCACCTCATTTGGCACTAGATCCCTATGCAAGACTTTATCTATGATTGTTTTTCTGCCATGATTGAGACCTCCCAAGATCCAAATCTCCCTACATACATTACTATCTGCTGGGTAATTACTTTTGCTCTAGGGCTTAATTTGGTGTATCTCACCTTAGGCAAAGCACTTCAGCACCAGATCAAAGCCCAATCTCCCAAACCAAAAACTACTAGAGTTTCCCAAGAAATGCAGTTATCCTAGTTTCGGTCTTATACCTCTAAAACTTTGATCTACAGCCTTGAACTTAAGGGAGACGAGTGCTAGCCTCCGCCTGAAGGCAAAGTTCTCAAACTCCATAATTCTGACGACTACCAATTTAACCAGTTACCCTTTGGGTGTTGTGCTTGGTATTGTGCAGCGTCAAAAAACTTAGTTGGCAGTAGCAAATGGTAGGCTAGATTCATGCTTTTCTATAGTCGGATCAACCCTTGAAAATTCTTCCTGCCCTCTCTGGCAAGCCTGCCAGCGATTTAGATTGCCCTAGCAAGACTAAAGCTGAATCAGCTAGACAACCTCCAACAATCACTAGTCCTGTCGCTGAGTATGATCGGTTAAAACAAATCCTGTTGCGCTATACCCTAGGTGTGAGTGGGCTTGGTGGTTTGATTACCTGGCTGAATTATGGCACTAACATAACTTTGAGTTATTTAATAGGTGCGGCAGTGGGGCTAGTCTATCTACGACAATTAGGCAAAAGCGTAGACCGCCTTGGTAGCCAATCGAGAGGCTTTAGCTTCGGTTCCCCCAGGTTAGCCCTGGTAATTGGCATGATCGTGATTGCGCTCAAGTGGCAGCAGTTGAGCTTTTTACCCGTGTTTTTGGGATTCTTGACCTATAAATTTGCCATCTTGATCTATGCCTTCCAGAGCGCCCTCCCTGATCAAGATTAGTCTTTGGCAGTTTTTGGTATTCCTAAACGAGTAAGGATAGAAATTACTTGGGGGTTTGGGGGCTACGCCCCCATGTAGGGGCACAGCCCCTACGACACCTCCTAAATCCTTACTTTTTTACTACCACCCAATTTTTTAGGGATTTGTGAATTTTAAGTTAAATTTTTTCACCCAGGAAGTGCCACTTGTTGATATTGTGATTAAGGATTGAAATAACCAAACAATCATCACTATATTTTTATTATTCGCTACCGTAAATCATGACCACTTTTGCGGCACTTGAAGTAGGTAAACATTTTTACTGGCAAGTCGGTAACCTTGAAATTCACGGGCAAGTATTGTTAGTCAGTTGGGTGGTGATAGGTGTAATCGCGATCGCTTCGTTGATTGCCACCACCAATGCCCAGCGCATACCATCAGGCTTTCAAAATCTCATGGAATTTGCCCTCGAGTTTGTCCAAGGCATTGCCAAGGATCAGATTGGAGAAAAAGAGTATCGCAACTGGACGCCGTTCGTTGGTAGTCTGTTTCTGTTTATTTTTGTCTCTAATTGGCTAGGAATCCTGGTTCCCTGGAAACTAATTGAATTACCAGAGGGCGAGCTAGCTGCTCCCACCAATGATATAAATACTACTGTGGCTTTAGCGTTACTGGTTTCAGTGACCTATTTTTGGGCTGGATTGAGTCGGCGTGGTTTAGGGTACTTCTCTAAATACGTGCAGGCTTCCCCCTTCCTACTGCCGCTGTGGGTTTTAGAAGACTTCACCAAGCCTTTATCCCTGAGCTTCCGTCTGTTTGGTAATATCCTGGCAGATGAACTAGTAGTGGGAGTATTGGTCTTGCTGGTTCCTCTGATTGTGCCTCTACCCTTAATGGTGCTTGGACTTTTCACTAGTGGAATTCAAGCTCTCATCTTTGCGACTTTGGCAGCATCATACATTGGTGAAGCGATGGAGCACCACGGTGAAGAAGAGCATGAGCATTCTTAACCCAACAAAACTGTTTTAGTACTCAACCGATCATCTTTAAACAAAACGGAGAATTTTTATCATGGATTCATTGACTTCTGCTGCATCTGTAGTCGCTGCTGCTCTAGCTGTTGGTTTGGCAGCAATCGGTCCTGGACTTGGACAAGGCAACGCCGCTGCTTCAGCAGTTGAAGGTATCGCCCGCCAACCAGAGGCTGAAGGCAAAATTCGCGGCACTCTGTTGCTGAGCTTGGCATTTATGGAAGCTTTGACTATTTATGGTCTGGTAGTAGCGCTAGTTCTATTGTTCGCTAATCCTTTCTCTGCTTAGTCTAGTTATTGGGCTTACATACAGGCTTTGGTATTGGTCTGCTCTGGCTAGGCTGGGTAGCCCTATCCAAATTGTGTAAAAATAAGCCCCACAAAAATTGATCTTTTATAGGCTAGTTAATGAAATTGGTTGGGTTAGTTGTTTATGGCTATGAGTGTGGCGATCGCTGAGCAATAGCTGGGTAATCCCTGGGCAATCCCTCAATTTCCTAACTAGCTAAGACTGAACTGAGATTTAACTGCCATTGGCAGCATTTCGTTCTGCCCTAACGTTCAAAATCTATGTTCAAGGCTAAGTCTATTTAGAGCAAAGCTATCGAGCTTTATCCTATGGCAATTTCGATATTGGATTCAGTACATATGTTTTCAGATCTTTTTTCAGGCTCGTTCTCTCATCTAATCGCGATCGCAGTAGAAACAATTTCTGAAAATCCAGAAGTTGCTGAAGCCGCAGAAAAGGGCGGTCTGTTTGATATTGATGCTACTTTGCCGATTATGGCAATTCAGTTTTTATTGTTGGTGGTTATCCTCAATGCTATCTTCTTTAAGCCCTTAACCAAGGCAATTGATGAACGCAATGACTATGTAAGAACTAATTTAAACACCGCCAAAGACCGATTACGAAAAGCTGAACAGTTAGCTAAGCAGTATGAGTCGGAATTGGTTTCTACCCGCAGGGCCACCCAAGAGTTGATTGCGACTGCCCAAGCGGAAGCCAGTAAACTCAGAAATCAACAGGTCACCGCAGCCCTGACCGAATCCCAGGAGTTAGTTACCAAGGCAAAAGCCGAGGTAGAGCAGCAAAAGCTAGCAGCCACTGCATCCCTGGAAGCTGAAGTAGAATCGCTCAGCCAACAGATTTTGGCCAAACTGCTTGGAAATTTGGTGCATAGCTAGGTGATCTTTATTGAAATAGATGAGAAATGATAATGAGTATTTATTTAGCTGCTGAAGCTATTGGTCAACACGAAGGTTTTGGTCTAAACCCAAACATCCTAGAGACCAATCTGATCAATATTGTGATTATTTTGGCTGTACTGGTGTACTTTGGCCGCGGGATAGTGGGGAATATCTTGTCCCAACGATTGACCAAGATTCAAACTGCGATCGCTGAAGCAGAACAGCGCCAAGCTAAAGCCGCAGAACAGTTAGCAATTCAACAGGAAAAGCTAGCCCAAACTCAAGCCGAATGCGATCGCTTATTGGCAAAAGCTAAACAAGATGCTGAGCAGGTGCGGGCCCAAATTTTAGCTGGGGTAAGTGGAGATATTGAGAAGTTGAAGCTGGCTGCCCAACGGGAAATTGATACGGAACAGGAGCGGGCGATCGCTCAACTTAGGGAGCAGGTAGTGGTGCAGTCCTTAGCAAAAGTAAACGCATACTTTGATCAAGGCCTGAGTGAGTCCGCCCAAACCCAATTAATTGATCGCAGCCTCAGTTTATTCAGTGTAGATAGGAGTTAATTCATGTCTGGAATCAGTCAAACCTTTGTGGAACCCTATGCCGAAGCGCTGATGGAGGTAGCGAAATCCCAAAATCTAGTTGAAGAATTTGGTGCTAATGTGCAGTTAGTGCTGGATATTTTGGCTAGTTCTAGTGAGCTTTCAGGGTTTTTAGCCAGTCCAGTAGTGAAATTAGCAGCTAAGAAAGATCTATTACGTAAAGCGATCGCTGAGCAAGTCAACCCCGTTATGCTTAACTTTCTCCTACTGCTAGTTGATCGGCAACGGGTAATTTTCCTGAAGCCAATTTGCCAACAGTTTCAAGCAATGCTGCGCAAGCTCAAGCGGGTAGCCTTGGCTGAAGTCACTACGGCAGTAGAGCTAAGTGCTGACCAGTTAGAGACCCTCAGACGCAAGGTTCAAGCTTTAACCAGTTGTGATCAAGTAGAGCTAGCGATCAAGGTTGAGCCAGCTTTGATCGGTGGGGTAATTGTCAAGGTTGGCTCTCAAGTAATTGATGCCAGTATCAGAGGTCAGTTACGCCGCCTATCAAGTAGCCTAGTAGCTGGGATCTAGTCAATCTATGTATTTTATTTAAGCAATTATAAGGTGGAATTTTATGGTAAGCATTCGCCCCGATGAGATTAGCAGCATCATTAAACAGCAGATCGAACAGTACAACCAGGAACTGCAAGTATCCAATGTGGGTACGGTGTTGCAGGTGGGTGATGGTGTAGCTCGGATCTATGGCCTGGAAAACTGCATGGCCTCTGAGCTATTGGAATTTGAAGATGGTACTACTGGAATCGCCCTTAACCTTGAAGAAGACAACATCGGCGCAGTGTTGATGGGTGCAGGTCGTAACATTGCTGAAGGTAGCACGGTGAAATCTACGGGTAGAATTGCTCAGGTGCCTGTTGGCGAAGCCTTTGTGGGCAGAGTGGTAGATGCCCTTGCTAAACCAATTGACGGCAAGGGTGAAATTAATTCCACCGATTTCCGCTTACTAGAATCGCCAGCCCCAGGAATTATTGCCAGACGTTCTGTATATGAGCCGTTGCAGACTGGAATTACCGCGATTGATGCCATGATCCCCGTGGGACGAGGCCAACGAGAGTTGATCATTGGTGACCGTCAGACCGGCAAGACAGCGGTGGCAGTGGATACAATTCTGAATCAAAAGGGCGAAGATTGTATCTGTGTCTATGTAGCGATCGGGCAGAAGGCTTCTACCGTTGCTCAAGTAGTGGATACTTTGCAAGAAAATGGCGCAATGGACTACACGATTGTGGTGGCAGCTAATGCCAGTGATCCTGCCCCACTGCAATATTTAGCTCCCTATACTGGTGCTTGCCTAGCTGAATACTTCATGTATGCGGGCAAGGCTACTCTGGTAGTCTACGATGACCTCTCTAAGCAAGCACAGGCTTATCGTCAAATGTCCCTGCTGCTTCGTCGTCCACCAGGTCGTGAAGCCTACCCTGGAGATGTATTTTACTTACACTCCCGCTTGCTCGAACGGGCAGCTAAATTGAGCGATCAGTTGGGTGGTGGATCTATGACTGCCTTGCCCATTATTGAAACCCAAGCCGGTGACGTTTCCGCCTACATTCCCACTAATGTGATTTCGATCACTGATGGTCAAATTTTCTTGCAGTCTGATCTGTTTAACTCTGGTGTGCGTCCTGCCATTAACCCTGGAATTTCGGTATCACGAGTTGGCTCAGCCGCCCAGATTAAAGCCATGAAGCAGGTAGCAGGTAAGATTAAACTCGAACTAGCGCAATTTGATGACTTGGCCGCTTTTGCGCAGTTTGCTTCAGACTTGGATAAGTCTACCCAAGCTCAGTTGGCCAGAGGTCAGCGGTTGCGGGAGGTATTGAAACAGCCCCAGTCCTCCCCTATTCCGGTGGTTGAACAGGTGGCAATTATCTATACTGCGATCAATGGCTATTTGGATGAAGTCCCAGTGGAGAAGGTGATTGAGTTTAATCGTGGTCTGCGTAGCTATCTGGTAAACAGCAAGCCCAAGTATGTGGAATTGGTCAAGGCTGAGAAGAAGCTAGGCGAAGAAGCAGAAGCCATTCTCAAGGAAGCGATCGCTGAATTTTCCAAAACCTTTATGGCAGCTTAGCTAGCTTAATTCAGTTGAATACTGCCCTTGTCTAAGGAATAATCCTGGGGACAGGGGCAGTTTAGCCTATATACCCAGGAAAACAGCATGAAACTAAATCAACTCATCGCCCTACTACTACTGGTGACTTGCCTGGTCACGGCTACCCTAGGGATTCAGCGCCAGGTTAATTCTGAGGGTTTTGCGCTCAAAAGTTTAGAAAGTAGTACTCCTAGACTAGAACTATTAACTTTAGAAGGGCCGATTACTGGTTCTAGTAGAGGTGGTGGGGCTTTAGCTATCCGCGATCGCCTCCAAGAGATTGCCCAGGAGGATCAGGTCAAGGGCGTGCTGTTGGTAATTAATAGTCCTGGTGGGACGGTGGCAGCCAGTAAAGAACTCTACGATGCGGTGATACGCTTACGCCAGACTAAACCAGTAGTAGTAAGTATGCTGGATCAAGCTACTAGTGGCGGCTATTACGTGGCCAGTGGTGCAACCAAGATCTATGCTAGCCCAGGCACCCTTACTGGTAGTATTGGCGTGATTCTTAGCAGTATTAATGTCAAAACCTTATTTGATCGCTTGGGGCTAGAAGCTCAAACCTACAAAACTGGAGCTTTTAAAGATATTTTGTCTCCCTTCCGCGCCACTAGTGAGCCAGAAAAGGCTTTAGTGCAAGCGCTGCTCCAAGATACCTATCTGGGGTTTGTGAGTGATGTGACCAAAGGTAGAAAGATGGAGTTTGAAGTGGTGCGCAAGTTGGCCGATGGCAGAATTTATACAGGTAAGCAGGCAAAGGATAATAAATTGGTGGATGCTCTGGGGGGCTACAACGAAGCCCTGGTAGATTTACGGCAATTAGTCAGAAAACAGTTTAACCTACCTTCTACGGAACCCTTACCCATTCGTACCTTTAGTCCTAGTCTGAATCAAATTCTAGCAGATCTGTTTCGAGCTGATAGTTTTGCTAGCCTACAGGGATGGTTTGGGCTACCAGTATTTAATCTGCCTAATGAAACTGCGCCCCCCCTGTTGTTATTACCCAATTGGCTAAGTTAGTCACCTATGACCGAGATGTTTCAGATTGGCAGTCAGGTTTTTCAGCCAGGAGAGATCATTGAGCTACTCCATCGCTATCAATTGATGCCACAGCTATTGAGGGGATTGGTAATTGATCGAGCGATCGCCCCCTATGAATTGAATCCGGAAGATCAGCAAAAGCTGTTAGCTCAATTTTTTACTCAAAACAAGTTGGAAACTCCAGAAGCTCAACAACAGTGGCTAATTGGCAATGCCCTTGATCCTAAACTACTGATCGATATTATCAGTCGTCCAATTCGCTTAGAGCAATTTAAGGAAGCGGAGTTTGGCAAAAAAGTAGAAGCCTATTTCATGACCCGTAAGCCTGCGCTTGATCGAGTGTTGTATTCTATGATTCGCACTAAGGAGCCAGGTATTGCCCAGGAGCTATATTTTCGGGTGAAGGAAGGCGAACAGGCTTTTAGTGAAATTGCGCGGCAGTATTCTCAAGGGCCAGAGGCTAACACTGGGGGGCTAATTGGCCCTAGCCCTTTAACTATGCCTCATCCCGCGATCGCTAGAGCTTTACAGGTGAGTCAACCTGGTCAGATTTGGCCACCCACAAAGCTAGATGACTGGTACATTATTTTGCGACTAGAGAAGTTTCTGCCGGCTCAACTAGATGACAATGCCCGCAAACAGATGTTAGATGAACTATTTGAAGCCTGGATGCGAGAAGAGTTGCAAAAGGTTGGTACGATGCGGCTGAACTCCCCTAACTCTTAGAAAGATCAGATGATTGCAAGTTGGTTAGAATTTTTCCGAAGCGGTGGCATTGTAATGGTGCCTCTGCTGTTGTTATCAATTTTCTCCCTGGCAGCAATTCTGGAGCGCTCAGTATTTTGGTTGAACCTGCTGCGCCAAGAGAGCGAAGTCCTAGAACAGATATTAGCAGCAGCGACAGAGGATCTAGATATTGCCCTAGAGTTGGCTCAAGCTCAGCCCCAGGTGCCAATCGCCAGATTTTTGGCCGCTCCCCTCAAATTAGGTAAGCCGAACCCAGAGATTTTTTGCCTAGCACTTGAGACCGCTGCCGATCAGGAATTAGTAGCAATGTTAAAGCAGGAAAAGTTGTTTGAGGCAGTAATCGCGATCGCTCCTTTGCTGGGTCTATTGGGAACTGTAACTGGCTTGATCCTATCTTTTAGCTCCTTTCGGGTAGGGGATGTGACTGCCAACTTGAACTCCAATGGACTGACTTCAGGTTTAGCAGAAGCTCTAATTTCAACTGCTACGGGACTAGTGATCGCGATCGCTACCCTGACTTTTCAGCGATTTTTTTTGGCACTCCATGCGCGACAAGTGGAAATTTTTCGCCGCGCTGGCAATCAATTGGAGTTGACCTATCGGCTGAAATGGCAACCTAAACCATAACGGAGACACTGGTAAGCCGCTTAAGTTGGGAGACCAACAGGCTTAAGAACAGGCCAACATCCGTAACCACGCCAACCGACTCAATTGAGCCTCGATCAGCCAACTTGGTGACTACGGCAGGGTTGATGTCTACACACACCATCTTCACGCCCGCTGGGGTCATGTTGCCTACCCCAATGGAATGGAGCATAGAAGATAGCATCAGGATCATGTCTGCCCCTACAAGGGTCTCAGCGTAGCGGGTTTGGGCTTTGATCAAGTCCATCTCTGTATCTGGTAGAGGACCATCATCTCGAATGGAGCCAGCCAATACATAGGGAATATCCCGCTGTACACATTCATACATGATTCCACTAGGAATTTTGCCTAGCTTGACAGTTGCGGCAATACTGCCATGTCTTCGCACCAGATTGATCATATTGAGGTGGTGCCGATGACCGCCACTCACACTCACACCCCGCTGCATATCCATACCAAGGGAAGTACCCAGCACTGCTTGCTCAATATCATGCACGGCGATCGCGTTACCACCCAAGAGCGCTTGCACATAGCCCTCCCGGATTAAATAGGCTAAATGGGGAGCGCCGCCCGTATGGACTACCACTGGCCCGGCAGTGACTACAACTTTGCCGCCGCGATCGCGAATTTGGCGCAGTTCCCAAGCAATCTGCTCTACCACTAGTTCTACTCTGCGCTCACTCGATACCCCAGATCCCATGAACGAGAACTCTTCTTTATTTACCTTTTCCCGACTCTCAGCCTTATGGAGGGTGCGGATGCCTTCCACGCCCACTACCACTTGTTCGCCTACTACCAGGTCTCGCAATAATTTACAGGTAGCCACTGGCTCAGGGGTATAGCTAATCGCGATCGCCCCATCCATTCTTTGATTAGTAACATCGATCCAAGTAGCATTTAGCCGCACCTGCGTAGGGTAGATATTGGTGACGTAGAAGTGGTCGGGGGCAACACCGTTCTGCACCACATCCTCCAGGGTGGCATCAGATAATTCTGGCTGTACGGCACCAATTTCAATTAGCTGTCCCATGATCGTGGACATCAGATCTGAAGAAGGCGCCGAAATTTTGATTTTGGCTTGGGAAGTGCTTTGGCGTTGCAGACCCAACTTGAATTCCAACACTTGAAAACTGCCACCGCTTTCCGCTACCACATCTAAAGCCCGATTGATCATGCCAGAATCGAGCAGATGCCCAGTCATTTCAATCAAGCGGGATTCAATCACAGCTTTTTGGTTTAACCTGGGCGTTATTGGTTCTGTGGTTCTGAGGGTGAGACACTTGGCAGCACCGCCCGCTTTAAGAAACTCGGTGAGGGGGGTTTCTAAGACTTCAAACCCAGCCCGTTCTAACTGATGTTTTAGCTGTTCACTAGCTTTATTGACTAAAACGCGATCGCCAATATTGACCGCGTTGCAGGCAAAATTCACCGCATCGGCTTCTTCAATTTTAATCAGGCGCTCTCTAGGCACAGTCATCTCGATCAAGCGATTGGAATAGGAATCGAATGCCGGCGGATAGTACATCAAATAGCCATTGGTCAGAGGGCAGAAACAGGTATCGAGGTGATAGAAGCGACTATCCATTAGTCTGAGGGACAACACATCAATATCTAGCCATTCAGCAATCAGGGGATGAGAATCTAACTCTGAACGAAAGCCATAGCCTGCCCACAGCCAGCGCCCTTCCCGATCTAAAAGGGCATCACCCGCCCCTTCAAAGGGTAAATCTGGGGGCAAGGTAAATACTTGGTAACCATTTTGCTCAAACCACGCTTGGAAAAACGGTTCTTCCCCCTGGCGTTCCCGATGATAGAATCGACTCAACACTACCCGATCACCTAACACTAGCCCGGCATTAGCGGTAAATACCATGTCTGGTACTCCCTGTTGTGGTTGAACTAGATCTACCTGGGCAAATTGACAAATTAGATCGTAGAGTTTTTGCCATTGAGCCACGGCGCGATCGCGACTAGATTTGTGAATGTTACCTTCCATCCAAGGGTTGATGACATAATCCACATCATAAAAATCTGGCGCACACATTAAGAAGCTGATAGGCATAGAGCAAAAATAAAATTAGGTAGACTAAGATAAACAAAAATGATCAAGTTCAACTGTATCAGACCCAACATCAGGGTCTGAAACCTTCAATTAGATTATCCCAAACTTATTGCCCTTTTCAGTTTCATGCAGTGCGGCAGAGATATGAAGCCCAGGAAACACCGATTAGGTGGCATTGCATAATAACAAGATGATTTTGCCAAACTCAGCATTTAAAACCCATACAGGGGGCGTAGCCCCCAACTCCTACTATCCTTCAGATGTGCAACGCCGACTAGGTTTTACCCTCTCTATGCCTTGAAGGTTGCAAATTTAGTCACTGTTTTAGTCACTGTATATCAACTGTTAGGACTGATGTCTGCTCCTACTCTACTTTAGTTTGACGCACTGCTGTTCAGTATTTTTTGATAAAGCTCAACATACTGCCTGGTTTGCATAGTTAAATTGTATTCTTTAACAGCAATATCGCGACATCTTTCACTCATTTGATCGCGTAAATTTTGATCTTCCAGCAATGTTACTATGCCATTACCGAAGTCTTCAATATCTTCAGATTTAGCCAAGTAACCTGTAATCATATGCCTGACTAAATCAGGTACACCGCCTACATTAAAAGAAACCATTGGTGTACCACAAGCCATACTTTCCTGCAAAACCAAAGGTAGGTTGTCAGCGCGAGTAGGAAATATAAACAAGTCAGCAGCAGAGTAAACAAGAGATTTTAAGCGATCGCTACTGATATATCCCAGATTTACAGTTGGGATAGAGCTAACAGGTTTAGCCCCAAATCCAAACGTGACTAATACAATCTCGGCTTTGAGGGATGATGGCAGTCTCTCAAGCGCATTTATCAACAAATCTCCCCCTTTACGCCCATCCTTAAGGGTTTCGGCACCAAAGAGAATAACTCTTTTGTCCTGAGGAAGAGCCAGTGACACTCGGCATAGAGAGCGATCCAGTGGTTGGTATAGACTCGTATCAATTCCATTAGCAATATGATAAATGGGAAATTGACCAAGCATACTTGCTTTAGCTTGTTCAGTTAGCCAAGTACTTGGTGACACAATAAATAAACTTGACTTACTGTATATCCATTTTTTTAGTTTCCATTCTAAATGAGTATTATCAAAGCTAATAGAAGGATAGGTATCAGGATAGGGACATTTTCCACAGCCAGTCTTCCATTTACTACAATCATAGCTATAGGCGCAATGACCAGTGAAGCTCCACATATCATGTAATGTATAAATAGTAGGCTTATTTTCAGTTAGCTTTGGTATGGCCAAATAGTTAAAATAGCCAGTATGAAGGTTATGGAAATTCAAAATATCAGCATCTTGATAGAATTGATGCCTCGGAATACCAAAGCTACTTAACAGGCTAATATAGTTAAATCCCAAGTTACTGGTAATTCTATTGAGAATTTTATCAACAGTCTGTCTACGCGGAATGTCGGCTATAAAATCACTGTCAGTTTTACTTGTACCCACCAATATTTTGGAATCAATTCCCTGAGCTAACAGTTCTTGGTGGAGCCGATATCCAGCGATCGCTGCCCCCCCGCTAATATCTGATTGGTTAATGTGTAATATATTCATCAGTTGGGAGTAAGAGATTTAGGACTCGCGCAGATCAGCTTATGAATCTATTATGTAAGTCGGTGTATCAGGCTTACAAGCTTCTATAAATAGTGAATCTGGTTTTCGCACCTTACCATTAATTATATCCAAGCAGTAGCTACTAAAACTGGGTATACTGCTTTCGTTAGCCTGGCATATTCTGATGTTTATAAACCCAGATTGCTGCAATACTCTAGTCATAGAGAAGCGATCATACATCCATTGATGCACTTCTCCTGAAGTACGAAATAGACCTATATCAAAGGCTTTAGCACTATCCTGTCCTAGAATTACAAATACAAAGAACCTAGCAATCGCCATTCTGAGTTTTTTAACTATCCTGCCGAAGTTCTTAGACCTTAGCCGCTCAACTAGACCAGTAGGCTGAGTAAGATCACTACTAGGATTTTGCCAGAACTTCTCAGCCTCAAAACCAATGCGAGAAAGAATAAATTCACGATTTACCAAATCGGGATTGGATAGATATTTACCCATCTGACCGCCACTATAATTTCGCACAGTTTGGTCGTACATCTCCAGAAGTATCCAATCATAGTCGGACTCGGCTTCTGCAATGCCTTGATCTATCTTGGCTAATCTATCTAGATAGATTTTGGCGATCGCCTCTAAATCTGGCACAACCAACCTGATAATTCCCTCTGGTTTTAGAACTCTAATGCATTCACTCAAAAGTTTTCTTGCTTCATCGATATTAAGATGCTCAAACACATGAGAACTATAGCAAGCATCAATTGAGTCATTATCAAAAGGTAACCCTTCTCGAACATCCCATTTTTTGACTTCCTTTGCAGATGGAGATACGTCTAGGTTTATCCAATGAGAGTCAAAAGTGTTCCCGCAACCTAAGTTAAGATAAATCATGTGGTATGAAGCGCAATACCAATTCTACCTGTGTAATCTATACGATTTAAAAAAATCTTAATCTTATTTTCTGCAATATATTCATCCACTGCCTGTCGGCACCCTTGCCAATGTCCATAGTCATCTATAATCAATACTCCTCCACTCACTAACAGCGGGAATAAATGTCTTAACTCATGTAATGTCGACTCATACCAATCTGTGTCTAGGCGTAATAGAGCTACTTTTTGGGGAATATACTTGGGAATTGTTTCTTCAATCTTCCCTTTGATCAGAAATACCTTACTTGGGTCATAACCCGTTGACTGTATATTACTTTTTACTTCATCTAAACTGGAATAACACCAGATTGAAGATTGATCTGCTTTAAGGCTTTTAGATAAGAGTACTGAGGCCTTGACATTGGAATGGCTAACGTCTTTATCGCTTGGCTCTGTCATTCCTTCAAAAGTGTCATATAGATATAGATTTCTATCTAACTCGCCCAAACTTTGTAGGCAGTAAGCAACAGCCATCATGCTACCGCCTTTCCAGACGCCACACTCAACAAAATCACCTGAAATATTATTCTTGACAATGTATCTAGTAGCATCAATTAAGGCAATTTGTCTTTCTATGCTAGTCATTGTGTAATTTCTCACTTTTGTGAGTATTGCTCTAGCGTCTGAATCAATATCTTCAGGAAAGTTACCTATGTCAGTGATATTACTTGAGTTAAGTAATTTAATACCAAATTTTCTGAGATATTTGTTGATAATATTTCTCATATTCACTTTTTAGAATCTCTTTAAAACAATAATTGAATCTCTTCTAACTAGGTTTAAATCAGGAGAAATCACTTCCCAGCCCAATCTAGTGACAAGGGAAGTCATGGTAGTCTGATCATTTCTAACCCACCAGATTTGATCATCTGGCTTTTGCTTGAATTCTAAAGGAATACCACCTTTCCCCCAGCCATATTTTTCTAGCTTATGCCAATCAGAATATTGATGTACAGCAATACCACCAATCTTCATTTTAGGTAGGGTATTCTTGAGAATATCCCCGATATTTTCTATGTTGTTGTGACATAACACCCCAAAAGACCAGAAAAAATCAAAATGATTTTCTGGTAATGATGAAGCAGAGTTATCAATAACTTGATGGCAAACCAGACGTTGGGCATATTGATCAGGATTTAGCCATTTAGTTACATCTTGAAAGTCCATGGTGTGTAAACTGCCTTGAGGTATATGTTTTAGGATACTCCTTGACCAAGATCCCCTGCCTGGCCCCAGTTCTAGCACTTGAGAATCAGGACGTAAATAGGGTTTGATTGCCTTGAGAAAAACTTGACGATATGATCCTCCAATTCTTTTTTCTTCTTTCCATCGCTGAAAATTTGGAACCAAAGATAAAACATCTCCACTGTCGTACCCATAATGAAATTCTTTTCTTAACCAATCTATTGTGGGCATTATTTTTATCCTCTCTCAATGTGTTTTAAGTATGAAAACTATGTCCTTTGAGTTAATCCAGAAAAAATTAACTTGAATTTTGTGTATATTCGCCCAAATATGCTTTTCCTGGCACCTCCAAAGCATTTATAGTATGAATATGTATCTGCATTTTGATCGCAAACCATGTAATCAGGATGCTTAATTATACCAATATCGCTGACTGCCAAGTTAGCTAGATTAGACTCTTGAGTGGTATGATCTGCATCCATTCTAAAGCCAATATTTGAAACCAAATTAACATTCGGTAAGATACTCAATCCACTATTTTGCCAACAGGTAAATCCCCACACATAAGCCCAAGAGTTAGGCTGCCCAGTTTCATAAAGCCTCTCTAATACATTTTGCCAATAATTTGCTTCTTGTTCACTATTAAAAACGCCTTTGAGATGTTGCCCATCCCGAAATGCTGGCCAGTTAGTTAAATCTCGATCATATTTATGCCATGCCCTTCTCCAAGTTGCCCATCCCCAACAATGAGGATAGTTAGAGAAATAGTAGCTACCATCACCTCTTCTCTGACCATCTTGGAAATTATTACCACTAATACACCAGATGCGTTGATCATGGCGATAGTATTCAAGTAATTCCTGGCAATACCTAAAAAACGATGGATGTGGCAAGCAGTCATCTTCTAAAATAATTGCCTGGTCTACTTGTGAAAACACCCAATCTAAGCCGCTACTAATTCGCTTGCGGCAGCCTAAATTCTCTTCACTATAGTTCCTGAATACTTCGCAATCCCAATCGATAGATTCAGTAACTTTTCGTGCTTCCTCACACAAGAGTATCTCTTTCTGATTACGACCGCCATCAGCAACAATAAAAAGCTGATGAGGCTTCGCTTCTCTAATAGCTTCAAACACCTTAGTTGTGAGGTCAGGGCGGCGGAAAATTAGGAAAGCGATCGGGGTTTGACAAGACATGAATTCACCTTGAGGCTTGCCTTTACTTTTTTGCAACCCTACGATACCAAATTTCTAACAATAAGAGCTTATAAAGCATGAAAGTATGTCGATGATTATGTATAAATTCTTGATGAATTTTAATCAGGTAATCACAGTCTATGACCTTTAGCTCAATTAAGTATCCATCTGTCAGCAGTTTTATATACCGATGTAAAATGCCTTCCATCCATTCTTGGACAGGTGGTTGAAAGCCGCGTTTAGGACGACTTAAGATTTCATCCGATAAACTACCTTTTAGAGCTTGTTTAAGCCAGTATTTTAGTCCTAAATCATGATCTGGAATTGTTTGGCGTAGCCCCATTACTAACTCAATTAGCTTATAGTCAAGAAATGGCAATCTGGTCTCAACTGAGGATGCCATACTGACCCGATCGCTTAAGGCAAGACAATTAGAACTTAACCATGTATCAAATAGGATTTGGGAAATAGTTTGCGGAGTTTTAATAATATTTGACAATTCAATCTCATAGGGGCGAAAAGCATTTCTTTGCGGAATTAACGCAGAAAACTCATTGGTATATATCTTCTTGCTATATTGCAGCGCCGCTTGGAAGTCTTCAACCAGATTTTGATACACTGCTTGTTCAGGATTTTGTAAATCTAACAGGCTAAACTCTAGACCTTTCCCAAGCAGTGATCGCAGGAACCGTGGGATTTTTTGACTATTAGTAAATTTGCGATATAGATCGTTGCTAGAAATTTGACTCATGAAATCCAGGCCAAATGGAGGTTTAACTTCACCTTGGAGAATTTTTTGCTTGTATTGGGTCAGTTTTACAGCCTTAACTGTCCAGGCGTAGCCCCAAAATAGTTCATCGCCGCCAATACCACTCAGCATGACCTTAATACCGCGATCGCTTGCTAATTTCATCACTGAGTAGTGACCGTAGGCAGCAATATCCGCAATTGGATCATCCATAGCGGCAACTAAATCGGGGAAAAAATCTACTAGCGCTTCTGTACTTAACTCGACATCAAAAAAAGGTAACCCCAGTGACTTAGCTAACTCTTCTGCTTGTCTACGCTCATCGTAAGGTGGTCGGTTAGGATAGCCGATACTAAAGCATTGCAAGCTTTCTTTGTATTTTGGCGCAGCTAAAGCAGCGATCGCGCCAGAGTCTATTCCCCCACTGAGGGCTACGCCGATCGCTACATCTGAGCGCAATGTAAGCCCTATGACTCGATCCAGTTCTTGGCGAATTAAATCTGTTGGATCCCCACTAATTGCGGGAATCTCTGCTAAATTCCAATATTTTTGCGGATGAAATTGCCAATCTTGATAGTCAACTAACAGATAGTGAGCAGCAGGTAATTTATGCAAATCAATTAGAGGTGTTCTTGGCTCTGGAACATATTGATAATGTAAAAACAAATCTATGGCGATTGCATCCAACTGTGGCTGATAGGGAAGCATTTGGACTAAAGTTTTAAGCTCAGAAGCAAAATAGAATTTCGCTTGATCGTGCCAATAATATAAAGGCTTTTCGCCTGTGCGATCGCGGGCTAAAAATAACTGTTGATTTTGGGTATCCCAAATCGCAAAGGCAAACATACCTCTAAATTTCTGTAAACAATCTTTACCCCATTGTCCATAGCTGGCAAGTAAAACTTCTGTATCAGTATTACTATTGAATCTCTGCCCCAGGGTAATTAATTCCCGTCTGATTTCTAAATAGTTATAAATTTCTCCGTTGAAACTGATCCAATATCTTTGATTTTGATAAGACATGGGTTGATGCCCAGAAGCGCTCAGATCAATTATGGCAAGCCTGGTATGACCAAGATAAACATTTTTGTTATGCCAACTTCCGCGATCGTCAGGGCCACGGTGAGAAAGTAACTGCAAAAATCTACTTAGATCATTTTGGGGACTTGAAGTTTTATCTATAAATCCGAATACACCACACATTTTTAGTGACTAATTGTCATTCCTCTTTTTATTAAGATATTTTATAGTTGATTTAGCCAGTCTTTTCAGTGGAATAAATAGCATATTATTTATTTTAAATATATTTATCGCTAGTTTATATGTAAATCTAGATTGCTTTAATTGATAGATATAAGCAACAGCAATTATTTCTTTTGAAGAATTCATTTGCTTTAAATATAGAAAAATTTCTTCCAAAAGTATCTGCAAAGTAATCAGCTCACTTGTCACTCTCGACAAAGCTTTCTCAGTTGAGAGAGAAACTGCACTTATGTAGTCACTATAGAGCTTTTCAACTATATCTTTTTCTGTTTCACCCCAACTTTCCCAATGACATTTATTCTTGACAGTATGTACGAACCAATTTTTATTAAGGAATAAACAGTCACTTTTTAATAGTAGATCAGCAAAGTAAATTATAGGGAAAAAACTATTTTCAAGATTATCATTCCAAAGCTGAAAGTTTATTAGTTTAGGCTTAAAAAATAATCCTGTTAATACAAACCCATTATGTAAATATTTAATTGAGTTAAGAGGACTTGACTTAATGGTCATGTTTTTGGTGAAAGGACTACAAACAATACAGTGCAGTGATTTATCATTTAGATATGAATATCTTGGAACAAAAAAGCACCCAATTTCATCGTCTAGATTATCTAGAGTTTTTAAGATATCTTGTAGAGTCTCTGGTTGTAAGTGATCGTCATCGGTTAATACCGTGCAGAAATCAGCCTTTGAGGCAGCAACCATGTCTCTTATATTTAAACTCATCCCTTTATTAATCCTATTCTTCTCAAATTTTGCAAAATCTTTAAAGGGGCTAATCATTTTGATCATCTCTATTTCATTTATATTTGGGCTAGCATCATCAACTATTGAAATACTAATACGATCACCCAATTGTAATTCTTGGATTTGCAAAGC
>JANRLH010000046.1:0-14461 GCA_033762795.1 Pseudanabaenaceae cyanobacterium bins.68 | reverse complement strand
TTACCTGGACTAGAGCAGTCCGAATCTTGCCGTTGGAGCGCAGGCGGTGGTGCATATGCCCAAAAGTCACCAGGGGAATATTTTTATGGGTGTGAGCGATCGCGGTGGCTAAATCTGGATCACCATAATCTCCTGCCATCGGTTCCCAATCTTTACCGCAGATATCTTGGGGTTGATTACCTAAACCCAAAGGGCCATTATGCCCCAGAAAAATTACGGTGTCGTAGGGCGAAGAGGCGGCATTGGCGGTGATTCTAGCGGCTGATTCCTCAAAACTATCAATGCCATAGCGATCGCGATAAAATTGCTGGTTTTTCCATTCGCTACCACCCCAGGTAAAGGGTCGTCCGCCCACAATCGAAAGCTGAAATTGGGCTAAATCTAGGCGGCTGTAGCCCACATGGGTATCCCCCAACAGATCTAGCTGCTGCTGGACTCGATCTTCAAGGTGGCGATCGTAAGGGCAGTTTTTTCTCCCCCAATCGGAGGCGCTATACCAAGCATCATGGTTGCCGAGAATGATCGCTTTGGGTAACTCGAGGCTAGCGATCGCCCGAATTAGCGGTACAACTTCATTGCCAAAATCCCCCACAAATAATACTAAATCCACTCCTAGAGCTTGGAGCATCCCTGGGTCTAGCTCTGGATTCCATAGATCGTGGACATCTCCAATGATGGCAATGCGTAAGTTCGGGGTCACAGGGTTTCCTCTACACCATGGCAATCAGTATAGCCTAATCTTCCCTGGCGGTCTTGGCTTGGGAAGTAGACAGCCCCGACGAATGGCTATACAAGATTTTGCCAAATTCAGAACTTAAAACCCATGTCTGGCAGATAGGCAATTAAAGTCTGCTGAATGTGGGCTTGGATCTGCTCGACAGTTTGACTAGCATCTATAGGCATAAAGCGATCGGGCTGGGCTGCCGCAATTTGGGCAAATCCCTGGCGCAGGCGCTGGTGAAAGGGCAAATCTAAAGCCTCAAACTGGTCTAATTTAGCCGAGACCGCTTTAGCCCTGCTCAGACCAGTTTCTACTTCTAAGTCTAGCCAGAAGGTGAGTTTGGGAATTAGCCCCTGGGTGGCGATTTGATTTAAGCCATTGATCATCTGTAGATCTAGACCGCGACCGTAGTGCTGGTAGGCAACCGTGGAATCAATGAAGCGATCGCACAGCACGATCACCCCTTGAGCCAAGTTAGGCAAGATCAAGGTCTGCACATGGTTGACTCGATCAGCCATAAATAAAAACAGTTCTGCCAGATCAGCCCGATCGCTTGGCTCTAGCAAAATCTGTCTAATTTTTTGACCTAAAGCCGTACCCCCTGGCTCTCTCGTAGTGATCGCGGCATAATTTTGTTGCCTGAGCCAAGCCAAGGTGAGATTAACTTGAGTGCTTTTTCCTACCCCCTCGGTGCCTTCAAAGCTGATCAGGTAAGACATATAAAATTCCTGAAATGAGGGTGAGTACCAGTGCCAGCCCAAACAGCCAGATCGCATAGGGCAGTTGGATCAAGAGAGCAGCGATCGCGATTATTTGACTCACGGTTTTGAGCTTGCCCCATAAATTAGCCCCTTGAATTTGCACCTGATCATTGCGCCAAGCGGTGATCACTAATTCCCTAGCAATCAACAGAAATACTGCCCAGGCAGGTAGTTCACCCAGTTCTACCAGGATTAATAGGGGCGCAATCGTCAGCAACTTGTCCACCAAAGGATCAAGCCATTTACCTAAATCACTGGTTTGGTTGAGCGATCGCGCCACATAGCCATCTAGCCAGTCGGTAGCAGCACCGATGAGAAAGGCTGCTAGAGCCACTGGCCGCGCCCAGGGATAAGCCGAGCTTAAAATCCCTAAAATCACCGGAATTACCAGCAGCCGAGACAGGGTGATCCAGTTGGGTAAAGTTAGCACTAGATTTGGTTTAATACTTGCTGATTTACCAAACCAAAATGCTGCAAAATTCGATCGCTAATCTGACCACTAGTTAAGCCCAAATCGCTGAACGACTCATTGGGAGACGCATGATCCACCAGCAGATCGGGGATACCTAACCGCAATAGGGGTACAGCCATGCCGCGATCGCTGAAGGCTTCGAGCAGGGCACTACCAAATCCACCCATTAAACAACCTTCTTCAAGGGTGACTACCCGTCTAATTTGGTGCGCTAGGGGAGCAATTAGGTCAATATCTAGGGGTTTAGCGAATCTCGCATTTACTACCGTTGCCTGCACACTATGCTCAGAGAGGATTTCAGCCGTCTGCATCGCCACCTGCACCATGGAGCCATAGGCCACCAGTAGCACCTGATCGCCCTGGCGCAAAACCTCACCCTTGCCAATTTCCAAGGGCTGCCAACCGTCACTTAATAAAGGCACACCCAAACCATTACCACGGGGATAACGCATCGCGATCGGGCCTGGATGATTAATGCCAGTTACCAGCATCCGCTGCATTTCCGCCTCATCCTTAGGGGCCATCAGTACCATGTTGGGAATACATCTGAGGTAAGCAATATCATAGGCACCCTGGTGAGTCGGCCCATCTGCACCCACAATTCCCGCCCGATCTAGACAGAAAAATACTGGTAAATTCTGGATGCACACATCATGCACAATTTGATCAAAGGCACGCTGCAAGAAAGTGGAATAAATCGCCGCGATCGGACGCATCCCTTCACAGGCAAGACCTGCTGCCAGGGTGACTGCGTGCTGCTCCGCAATACCTACATCAATGTATTGATCTGGTAACTTAGCCTGGAGTTTATCTAAGCCCGTACCTGTCGCCATCGCTGCCGTAATCCCCACAATACGGCGATCGCTTTCTGCCAGTTTAACCAGCGTATCAGCAAATACTTTTGAATAACTAGGCGGCTTGGGTTTAGTCGAGAGGGAAGGAATCGCCTTGCCTGTACCGAGGTCAAAGGAACCCTGGGCATGGTATCCCACTCGATCTTCTTCTGCGTAGCTATAGCCCTTGCCCTTGGTGGTCGCCACATGAACGATCACTGGGCCTTGCAGGGTATGCGCCACCTTGAAAATATTAATCAAATCCTTCAGATTATGGCCATCAATCGGGCCGATGTAGGTGAAGCCCAGTTCTTCAAACACTGCTCCCACCTTGTTCTGCACCATGGTGAGAATCTTGATATTGTCTTTAATCCGCTCTAACTCAGGGCTGAGAGTTTCGCCCACAAAGGGCAGGCTGCGAATTTGGTCTTGGATATTGTCCTTGATAAATTGTAACGGCGGGCTGATGCGTAATCGATTTAAATAACGAGGAATCGCCCCCACATTGGGAGATATGGACATCTCGTTATCGTTTAGCACCACCAATAGGTTGGTTTTGGGCAGGTGGCCAGCATGGTTAATCGCTTCTAATGCCATGCCGCCAGTGAGCGCCCCATCCCCAATTACTGCTACGGTTTTGAAGTTTTCACCTTTGAGATCCCGCGCGATCGCCATCCCCAAAGCGGCCGAAATACTGGTGGAAGCATGACCGGCACCAAAGTGATCAAACCGACTTTCGCAGCGTTTGAGGTAGCCGGCAATCCCATGTTTTTGGCGCAGGGTGTGAAACTGATGGTAACGACCAGTGATCAATTTGTGGGGATAGGCTTGATGCCCCACATCCCAAACCACCTTGTCCACATCTAGATCTAAGGTTTGATAGAGCGCCAGGGTAAGTTCCACTACTCCTAGTCCAGGTCCCAAATGCCCACCTGTAGCCGCGATCGTCTGGAGATGTTTTTCTCTAATTGCTGTAGCGATCGCTTCAAGCTGACTGATCGATAAACCATGCAACTGATTGGGGTGGACGAGTTCACTGAGGAGCATAGCAGGAGAGAGTTGATTGATAGTAGATCTAGTCTACAAACAAAATGAGATTTAACACATCTGTTGCTCAAAAATTGAACTGGAACTTTCCTAGTTTGCCCCATTTGGCATGAGTCTTGAAATCAAAAAGGATCTGCAACTTAGTACAGATCCTCTGGTGTAAGTCCTAAAGCAATTTTCTTAGCGCAAATAGGATCCCCAAGTGGAGTTCTCACGGGTTTGACCTGCTGCCACTAGCTCAGGCTCAGGGGTAGGAGCTACAGCTACAGGCTCAGCCTTGGGTAGTAACACCTTGCCAAGCAGATGATCTAGAGAGAATTGACCACCACCATTGACCACAAAAAAGGCAAAGCAGGCAGCATAGAGACTAGAAAGCTCGATGTAGGGAATGTTGAATCCCGCTACCAGGATGTGATGATAGATTGCCACCAACATAGTAGAAGTCAAGCCCAGGGCAGCAGGACGGGTAAATAGACCTAGAGCCAGCAAAGGAGCACCCGCCAGTTCGGTCAGAGCAGCTAAATAGCTAAAAAAGATCGGGAAAGGTAAGCCGATTACTTCCACATAGGCAGTGGCAAAGCCCTCAATGTCAGAGAGTTTGTCCAGACCGTTGTGAACCATTACGATTCCAGCGACCAGGCGCAATCCTGCCCAGACGATTTGGCTGGGTAAGTTGTTAGTGGAGCTAGAGTTAAATAATAGAGAAGTTAGGCGAGAAAGGGGAGTTTTCATGGCAGGTTTTATAAAGAGAGCAGGTGGGTAATGTTGCGAAATAGTTAGTGTTTACTTTAAAAGCTATTTCAATATGTAAGGATTTGTTTAGTTATGTAAATAATAGCTTACAACTGGGGCAAACGTACTTTTTTCTGTAGGTTTTTTAGGGATTGGCAGTTGCCAGAAACATTCCCTCCCTGAGTTCGGTCTTGATTTTTGTCTAAAACATGAGAAACACCATGAAAAAGCTTCAGTTTGCGGGCTTAGCTGCCCTTGCTCTTGGGATGATCTGCTCGGCTGGGTCTGCTTTAGCCCAGAGACCAGGGGAGACCTGTATCATTACCAACCAAAATCGGGTGATTTGTGGCAGACCCTACAACCCTGGTTTTGATGATGACGATCGCTTCCCAGATCGGCGCAATGAGATTGAACGAACCATACGGCAGATCTATTTCGATGTTCTGGGTCGGGGGGCAGATCGGGAGGGTTTGCGTACCTATACAGATCGGGTGTGGCGCGATCGCTGGAGCTATGACCGCGTTAGACAAGAGTTGGCGAGAAGCCCAGAAGCTAGAGCGGCAATTAATCAGCTATACGTGGAAATTTTGCGGCGCAATGCTGATCGGCTAGGACTAGATACCTACCTGCGAGAATTACAAAATGGGCGATCGCTTGATTGGGTCAGACAGCAACTCGCCAGCAGTCCTGAAGCCAATCGACCTTTTCCTCGCCCCTAATCCAACCATTCTTGATCCTGGCTCACTTGGGGATATAGCAAACTGCCAAACCCTTCGGTGAGTTGGGGTGGTTGGGTTACTAGGTCTTGGTGCATGGCAATTACCACCTCTTCTGGCACTGGGTGAGTTCTCTTTTGATTACGCATTAAACAGATCCAGAGGGGCGATCGCAGCCACAGACCAATAATTTGGGCAAAACCCTGCTCTTTAGCCAGACTGATCACGGCTTGCCGATAGGCGGCCTTACAGTTAGTGGCATCATAAATTACCTGTAGCTGGTGGCTATGGGCTTGCTGAAATTCCAAACTCACCTGTTGCCAAATTTCTGTCCAATTCCCTTGAATCCTAGCTGAACCGTAGAGTTGGCGGCGGATCTGATCGGGGCTAACGATTTGACTTTGGGCATACTGGCGCTGCAACTGACGGGCAAGGGTGGTTTTGCCACTGGCGGGTAGTCCAATCAGCATCCATACACAGTTGGTTGCAGAGTTGGGTTGCGGGGCAGTGGGCTTGAGGTAGTTCATGGCAGACAAAATTAAGGGTTTATGAGCTAACCTGGGAATTGGCGGTAATACCTACGCCCCAAAACATAAAGCAAAAACTTGAGGAGAACTCTCAATGACCAGTTTGTACGATTTTAATCTCAAAAATATTAACGGTGAGCCTACGGACTTGGCGAAGTATAAGGGTAAGGTCTGTTTGATTGTGAATGTGGCTTCCCAATGTGGCTATACCAAACAATACAAGGGCTTAGAAGAACTCTATCGCCAGTATAAAGATCAGGGCTTGGTGATCTTGGGTGTGCCGAGTAATGATTTTGGTGCTCAAGAGCCTGGTAGTGAGGCGGAGATTATGAACTTCTGCTCAACTCGCTACGATGTCACCTTTGATATGTTTAGCAAGGTGCCTGTCAAGGGTGCAGACAAGGTGGATCTGTACAAGTATTTAACTGAGACTACTAATAACCAAGTGCAATGGAACTTCAATAAGTTTTTGGTAAACAAAGAGGGAGAAGTGGTGAAATATTTCCCTTCCAGCGTGGCTCCTGACAGTCCAGAACTAGTCCAAGCGATTGAAGTGCTGCTCTAGGTTGAACTTCGTTGAGCTTTTGGGTGTTGTTCCCTTGCCGCCCTAGGGGAGCACACCCTCAAATAATCTTGATTTCACATCTTCCTCCTAGCCCATGAAACTGCACAGCGCCATATTTTTAGTAGCGATCGCTTGGGCTACCTTCCTGCGTCCAGCCTATGCCAATCTGGTAGTAGAGCAGCATTTGCTGGTACCTTTGGCATCCCAATTTAGCGTGCGGCTGTTGCGATTGAATTTACAAAATCCCCGCTTGCAAATGCGGCCGCGCTGGGCTAGCCCCAATCAAGTGACTGGTACTGCGCCTTTAGCTCAAATTGCCCAAACCCACGGCGCGATCGCTGGGATCAATGGTGGTTTCTTTCATGTGCAGCGGCAAATGCCTCTAGGGGCGATTAAAACTGACCAGCAATGGTATGGGGGGGCAATTTTGGGTCGGGGAGCGATCGCGTGGAATGATCAAGGGCAAATCTTGATTGACCGATTGGTTTACGGCGAAAGACTGACCATCAACCAGAGCCTGATTTTTTTACAGGCGCTCAACAGTGGTTATGTAAAAGCCGGAATTGCTCGCTATGACTCGAATTGGGGCGAATTTTACACCCCCCTCACCCAAGCAGAACAGATTTTTGTGGTGCAGAGCGATCGCTTAACTAGTCAAGTTTCGGGGGAATCAGCCATTCCTATTCCCAGAGATGGCTACCTTCTAGTTGCCCGCCAAGCAGATCCCAAGGATCTAGCTAAACTTCAGCTTAATGCCCCGGTCTCCCTGGACAGCCGTACTATGCCCCAGCAATTTAGTGTCTTCCCTCAAGTTTTGGGTGCAGGGCCCCTCCTGCTCAAGCAGGGACAAATAGTTTTAGACCCCAAGCGCGAGGGCTTTAGCCCTGGCTTTAGTACTACCAAGGCAGCTCGGAGCGCGATCGCTACCACCAGCCAACCAGGAGAAATTCTATTAGTCACCATTCCCACTCAAGCGAACTCAACATTGCCAAATCTGGAACAGACGGCCCAGATTTTGCAGAAGCTAGGCGCGGTGGATGCCCTTAACCTAGACGGCGGTGGCTCTAGTGGTTTATTTAACTCTAATGACATTAATAGCAAACGCCCTGTCCATAATGCCCTGTTGATTTTTCTATCTCAGTAGATCTATTTCAGTAGGACTGATGCAAAGGTGATCTAAAACCCTGGCTTTAAGTGGGGTGTGGGGCTTTGACCTCAAACTCCCTTTTACCAGATCTCTTTAAATTAGGGCGCGTAAGCCATGCACTTTCTACCTCAAATTGCCTAAGTCTGCCTCAGCAAAGGATCAAGTCATGTTAATCTAGAAATCTATTACTCTATTTTTGAACCCCATGGCTAGGCGCTACATTCTAGAATCTAAAGAAATTTTGCAGAGAATGGAAGACCTGATTGAAGGCTCTTCTAGTCGCTACAAAATTACTGTGCAGGTGGCAGTACGCGCCAAAATGAAGCGAGCCAATGATGATGACTACGACGATCGCGCCATGAAGCCGGTGGTGAGAGCAATTGTGGAAATGTCCGATGAGTTAAAGCACTCAGAAATAATTAGTGATCAGTAAAATCTAGAAAAACTATGGTAGCGATCGCCCCCATTTCCGACCAGAGTCCCAGCCCTGCCGAAATCTTACGCCAAGCTGACCCTCAACTACTCCATCGCCTTCGCCACACCTGCTCCCATGTATTGGCAATGGCGGTGCAAAAGCTGTTTCCTGAAGCCAAGGTAACCATTGGCCCTGCGACTGAGAATGGCTTTTACTACGACTTTGATCGGGCTGAGCCTTTTACTCCTGGGGATTTAAAAGCGATCGCTAAAGAAATGCGCCGCATCATTCGCGCCAATCTGCCTCTAGTACGTCAAGAGTTTGAGCGGGCAGAGATTAAAGCTGAAATTGAAAAATTAAACGAACCTTACAAGTTGGAGCTATTAGCTGCTATCCCTGAAGGGGAACCTATCACCCGTTACACCATTGGCGATCCTGAAGTTGCCAAAAACCCCTGGTGGGACTTATGCAGTGGGCCCCATTTGCTCAGCACAGGGCAGATCGATCCCGATGCCTTTGAGCTAGAAAGTGTAGCAGGAGCCTATTGGCGTGGCGATGAAAAAAATGCCATGCTCCAGAGAATTTATGGCACCGCCTGGGAAACTCCTGCTCAACTTGCCGCCTACAAACACCAAATCGAAGAAGCTAAGCGCCGCGATCATCGCAAGCTAGGAAAAGAATTAAAGCTATTCAGCATCCAAGAGCAAGCGGGGGGGGGCTTAGTATTCTGGCATCCCCGTGGGGCAGCTATTCGCCACCTGATTGAAAACTTTTGGAAGCAGACCCACCAGGCTCAGGGCTACGAACTAGTTACTACTCCCCACATGGCTAATCTCGACCTGTGGAAAACCTCTGGTCACAATGATTTTTATCGGGATAGTATGTTTCAGCCGATGGAGGTAGAGCATCAGGTTTATCAACTGAAACCGATGAACTGCCCCTTCCATATTTTGATTTATAAAGATACCCTGCACTCCTACAAGGAATTACCGATTCGCTGGGGTGAACTAGGCACAGTCTATCGCTACGAGCGTTCTGGTACTATGCACGGTCTGATGCGGGTACGGGGCTTTACCCAGGATGATGCCCACATTTTCTGTATGCCCAATCAAATGGCAGCCGAGATTTTGGGAGTGCTGAATCTGGCAGAATATATGCTCTCTACTTTTGGCTTCCATCACTACGAAGTCAATCTCTCCACCCGCCCTGAAAAGTATGTAGGCTCTGATCAGATCTGGCAAACGGCTACGGATGCCCTGCGCGATGCCCTCGATCAGAAGGGTTGGGATTATCTAGTAGATGAGGGTGGTGGTGCTTTCTATGGCCCGAAAATAGACATTAAAATTGAAGATGCGATCGGCAGAAAGTGGCAATGCTCTACTATTCAAGTGGATTTTAATCTGCCCGAACGATTTGAAATGGAATACGTGGGAGAAGATGGTAACCGTCATCGTCCAATCATGATTCATCGGGCTTTATTTGGTTCGATTGAGCGCTTTTTTGGCATTCTAGTAGAAAACTTTGCTGGAGACTTTCCTCTCTGGTTAGCACCAATTCAGTTACGGTTGATTGCGATTAATAGTGAACAGATGGAATTCGCTCACCAGGTCTGCCAACAGATGAAAGAAGCAGGCTTGCGAGTGGAAATTGATCTCAGTAGCGATCGCTTGGCGAAACAGATTCGTAATGGCGAATTGGAAAAGATTCCCTTGTTGGGGGTAATTGGGGCGAAAGAAGTGGAAAATAATTCCCTTAGCCTTAGATCCCGTCACCAGGGGGAATTGGGGCAAATTCCTGTAGCTGAAGTGATTAGCAAAATGCAGTTGGCGATTAGCGATCGCGCTTTGAGTTTATAGATAAAAATCAGTCATGCTCAAGACTTCCCCCCTCGATCAAACCGATTACTTGCTGTGGCTAGAAACCAATCTGGCGCACTTGCGGGCAGCTAACTATAGCCTGGTAGACTGGACTCATTTAATCGAGGAAATCGAAGATTTGGGAAGGGCAAAAAAATCTGAACTGCGCAGTCGACTGAACACTTTGCTAGAGCATTTACTCAAACGCTTATATGTGGATTTGCCTCAAGAATTTAACGGTTGGGAGCGCACTATTCGCCAGCAGCGCAAACAACTCACTTGGCTTTTGGAGGATTCTCTTAGTCTCAAGACTCACTGGGAGCATACCTGGAGGATTGCTTGGCAATGGGCGCTGCAAGATTTACAACAGGAATACCCAGATACGACTTTCCCCGATCGCTGGCTGTTTGGCTCAGATCCCGACACCCTACTCCAGGCTGACTTCTACCACAGGCAGCTAGATTGATGCAGACTACGGTATGGTCTTGGTTAGTTGGGGCAATTGTTCTGGGGGTGATTGGCTGGAGTTGGCAACGCGCCGCCAAATTTGGACAACTGGGGCTACTCACTTGGGGACAACAACTATGTTTAAGTTTGCCCTGGCTAGTCTATTTAGCTACTTGGTGGTGGCATCTAGATCTGGGTTTGGGCGGCTTTTTCGGCCTATTGACTATATCTACCCTAGGCTACGGCTTGCTGGCCTACCAAATATCTAACCTCACCCAAACCCCCAGCGCAAATACTCCAGTGGCGATCGCGCCCATTTCCCCTGAACATTTAAAGCTAATTAGCGGTATTTTTGGCATAGATACCTTTTATGCCACTGAAATTTCCCCTTACCAGGCTGGAGTGATCGTACGGGGTAATCTACGGGCAGACGCCAGTCAGGTACATGGGATTCTCACTCAAGCTCTGCGCGATCGCTTGGCAGATCAGTACAATCTGTTCCTGACTCAAGGTGAAACTGGTCGTGCTGTGATCTATATCTTGCCTGCCTTGCAGCCCACTCGCAATCATGGCATCGCCCAAATCCTGTTGGCAATCCTACTAGTCGGAGTGAATTTCTCTACTACTATGACCCTAGCCCAGCAAATTCTGGCCTTTAATTTTGGTAAAGTTGCTCAGCCCATGGCCTTTAGCCTAGGGTTTATGCTGGGGATTAACGCTGTGATTGCCCTGCGGGAACTGAGCCAGAGATGGATTGCCCGCCGCTATCAGGTGGGTCTCACCCTACCATTCTGCCTACCTTCCGGGCAGATTGCTAGTTTTGGTACTTTTAGTCGGATTAAAACCCCGATTCCTGATCGCCAAGCCCTATTTGATCTAGCGATCGCTCCAGTAATTACGGGTGGGCTGCTCTCTCTGCTGCTACTCCTGAGCGGTTTGGCGCTTTCGGCTATCCACCTTGGGGAGTTGAATCTCCCCAGTCAAATCTTTCGCGCCTCAGTATTGGTAGGACTGCTGGCTAAGCTATGTTTGGGAGATAGTCTAAACTTTAACCTGGTCACTGTTCATCCTCTCGTCCTGATCGGCTGGCTAGGACTGATCATCACCGCTCTCAACCTCATCCCTGCTGGTCAGTTAGATGGCGGCAGAATGTTTCAGGCAATTTATGGGCGCAAAGGTGCTGCCCTCGCCACCTTGGTTTCTTTGGTGGTGTTAGCGATCACTACCCTAGTCAATCCCCTTGCCCTCTACTGGGGGGGGATAATTTTAATTTTGCTGCGCCAACAGGAAAAACTGATCTTAAATGAGTTGACCGAACCCGAAAGCGATCGGGACTTAATTGCTCTAGCAGCTTGGTTTCTAATGTTGGCAGTGCTGCTACCCTTTACCACGGCTGCCGCTACCATGGTTGGCATCGGGTGAGCAACCTCGATCATGATTACTGGATGACCCAAGCGATCGCTCTCGCCCTTCAAGCGGGAGTTGCCCAAGAAGTCCCGGTCGGGGCAATTATTGTCAATAGCCAGGGGCAATTGCTCAGCCAAGGGCAAAACCGCCGCCAACGGGATCAAGATCCCACTGCCCATGCGGAAATCTTGGTGATTCGGGCTGCCAGTCAAATTTTACAGGACTGGCATTTGCTAGGCTGCACCCTCTACGTCACCCTTGAACCCTGCCCCATGTGTGCGGGCGCAATTTTGCAGGCGCGGCTCCAAACCCTGGTCTATGGCGCTAGTGATCCCAAAACTGGCTCGATTGATTCCGTATTGAACTTACCCAATAGTCCCGCGTCTTTTCATCGCCTCACAGTGATCAGCGGCGTTAAGCAAATAGAGTGCAAACAACTCTTGCAGAACTGGTTCAAGCAGTTGCGTCAGGCGAAATCATCTGCATCAATTCAATTGGCAAACCATCAGGATCAGCAATAAAAGCCACCAGGTAATCGCGATCGCCAATTTGCTGAGTAGTGGGCTTCAGTAAAACTCTGAGCTTGCTCAGGCTAGTGGTGAGTTGTTGCAAACTTAAAGCTAGATCCGCGACCCGAAAACTTAAATGGTAGTAGCCCACATAGTGCTGGTCAAAAAAACAATCGGGGGCGGGCTGAGGTTCAGGAATTTGGATCAGTTCTAATTGCGTGCCGTTGCCCTCTAACCAACAGCCTAGGGTTGCCCCAGTGGTGAACCTAGTACCCAGTTCAAAGCCCAGGGCTTGATAAAACTCGATCGCGCGCCAAATATCCGCTGTCCGAATTGCCGTATGTTGATACTGGATGTTCATGCCAACTCCCGAGTCAAAAAATCTGCCACTACTTGAGCGGTGATCGGAGCTAATAAAATGCCATTGCGATAATGACCCAGAGCTAAAGCTAAATTTTGATAGTCACTTGCCCCCAAAATTGGCATCTCCCCAGGCACATGGGGACGAAATCCCCACCAAGTATCAATGATCTCCATGGCGGCGATCGCGGGGTAAAGATCAATTGCCCTGGCTAATAGTCCCTGCACAGTAGCCGCCTGATTTCCAGGTAAAAAGCCCACGTCTTCTACCGAAGCACCAATAATGATCCGCCCATCTTGCCTCGGTACCAGGTAAATCCCCGCCCCATAGATAATTCTGTTCAAGGGGCGATCGCGAGCCAACACCGCCAACATCTGACCTTTGCGGGGAGTGATGGGGAGAGGCAGCAAAGCCCTTGTCCAAGCACCAGCAGCCAACAGGTATCGATCTGCCCTAATTTCTCCCAGACTAGTTTGCAAATGGGTGACCCGATCATGGTGAGTTGCAATTTTTTCCACCTGAATCCCCGCCTGAATCTGCACTCCTAGCGATCGCGCCGCCAACTCCAAATTAGTCACCAAGCGCCGATTATCTACCTGCCCCTCAGACTCTAGCCAATGGGCACCAGCTAGGTTCAAACCGGCTTGCTTTTGGGCTAAATCTCTGGCGCTCAGCCAGTTACCTGGGGATAGATTGGGATCTAGAGCTAAAATGCCGCATTGCCAAAAACCAGAGTTATCCCCTGTGATCCCTTGAATTTCACTAATCCAATTCGGATAAAGACTCAAGCTAGCATTGGCAAGGTCAGCCAGTTCCCCGATCAGAGCTTCCGCAGTGGGAGCTAGCATCCCTGCCGCCGCCCAAGTTGCCCCTTGACCTGGCAGATCTCGCTCCAAAATAGTAACCTGTAGGTTCCGCCTCGCTAGCTCTAGCCCACAGGCCAAGCCGATTACTCCACCGCCAATAATTGCGATTTCGGTCATGCCACCAAATTTATTCGTACAGCCAAGTCGCTACTGCAGGTTGCCATGCTTGCAGTTCTTCAGGTTTAAACCAGAGACTAATTTCGCGATCGCTATTTGCCAACGAGTCAGAGCCATGGATAATGTTGCGACCGACATCAATACCAAAATCACCGCGAATCGTACCGTTATCAGCTTCCAAGGGCTTAGTGGCACCGATCATCTTGCGTGAACTGGCAATCACGCCCTTACCTTCCCACACCATCGCTACTACGGGGCCAGAGGTAATAAAATTCACTAAACCTGGGAAAAAAGGCTTTTCGCGGTGTTCACCATAGTGCTGCTCTGCTAGCTCACGGCTCACCTGCATCATTTTGAGACCAACCAACTTAAATCCTTTAGCTTCTAGCCGTTGGATGATAGTGCCTACTAATTGCCGTTGCACACCGTCAGGCTTAATCGCTAAAAAAGTACGTTCCATATAATTTTGAGATTGAGATGGTTTGGATTTGACCTGATTATTATAGCGATCTAAAAGTCACGACTCACACACTTTTGACTAGAGAATCATGCTCTCCCAGTTAGTCCCTAACAACTAAGGATAAAAGTGAGTTGGGGGTTTGGGGGCTAACGGCTTCGCCTACGGAACGTACGCGCCCCCATGCGCCATCGGCAACGCCCCTACGACCCCTTTTAAATCCTTACATTTTTATCACTACCCTCTCCCAAATAAAAACACGTAGTCAGGACTTACGCAGCCTAGGTTAGGAACTGTGGTTCCCTAATCAATGTGGTAGGCGAGTTAAATATACGGTAGATTGGTCTAAACCGCCCGCAACTGACGCGTCCAAGCAGTGTTAAGCCACATCAGCACAAACAGAGTTGCTAGCCCAAGAGTCTCAATCGTAGTTTTGATTAAGTCTTGGGTACTGCGTTTACGGAGATTGCTCTGCAGTTCTAAAGCTTGATCCTGGTTAGCATTC
>JANRLH010000045.1:0-15888 GCA_033762795.1 Pseudanabaenaceae cyanobacterium bins.68 | reverse complement strand
TTACATTCCCTTGTTGATTCGCCAAGGGATAGATCAGTTAGGGGCAGATTTTAGCATTACTCAAGTCGGCTTCTACGCCCTAGCAATTTTTGGGTTGGCTTCCCTAATGTGGATGATGCGGATGGCTTCACGCCTTTGGATCTTTGGGGTGGGGCGATCGGTAGAATTTGACCTCAAACAAAAGCTGTTTCACCATGTGCTGCAATTGCCGCCAAGCTACTTTGCCCAGCATTCCGCAGGAGACTTGATTAGTATTAGCACCAATGATGTAGATAGCGTTAGGCGGCTACTGGGCTTTGCGATTTTGAGCCTGGTGAATACGATTTTTGCTTACACTATGACCCTGCCTGCCATGGTGTCCATCGACCTCAAGCTCACGATCTTGGCGATTTTGCCCTATCCTTTGATGTTCATGATTGTCCAGGGCTTCAGTGGCACGCTCAGGGATCAGCAGCTAGATGTCCAAGAAAAACTTGCCGATCTCAGCACCATGATCCAGGAAGATATTGGCGGCATCACCCTGATCAAGACCTATGCCCAGGAAGAGAATGAGCGGCGGGGCTTTAACCAACTCAATCACCAACTGTTGGTCGCTAACCTAGAAATGGCTAAAACTAGGAACTTTCTCTTTCCCCTGCTCGGTGGAATTGCCAGCATTAGTTTGCTGTTTTTACTGTGGTTTGGTGGTGAAATGTTGGCTGATCCCAATAGTGGATTTAAGATTGGCGACCTGCTAGCCCTCTTAATTTTAGTAGAGCGGTTGATTTTTCCCACGGCGTTGCTGGGTTTTACCTTGACTACTTACCAGCGCGGTCAGGTGAGTATTGATCGGGTGGAAGCAGTGTTGGCAGAGCCAGTTGCCCATTTGGATGCTGAAGACGCGGTGACGATTGCACTAGATCCCCAGGGCGACCGCCAAGTTTATGTACCTGGACAACCACCCAGTCAGTTTCTGGGCAAGATTGAAGCGAGGGATCTGACTTTTACCTATCCAGGGGCGACTGAGCCTACGCTCAAGGGAGTCAACTTCACCATTAATCCAGGCGAAGTGGTAGCAATCATTGGCACAGTTGGCAGTGGTAAATCCACCTTGGCAAATGCTCTGCCCCGCTTGCTTGATTTGGCTCCAGGTCAGCTATTTATTGATGGCATTGATCTAACCAAAGTCAAATTACAGGATTTACGAGGCTTAATTACCTATGTACCCCAAGAAAGTTTTTTGTTTAGTGCGACGATCGCTAACAATATTCGTTATGGTGACCCGGCTGCGCCCGATAGTCGGGTAGAAGACTCGGCGAGACGAGCCTATTTTGAAAGTGAGATTCTCAATTTTGCCCAAAAATATCAAACCCTAGTGGGGGAACGGGGAATTACCTTATCAGGTGGTCAGCGCCAACGCACTGCTCTAGCTCGCGCCCTGGTGGTAGATGCGCCGATTCTGCTGCTAGACGATGCCCTTTCGAGTGTGGATAATCAAACTGCTTTGCATATTTTTGCTAGCTTGCCGAAGCAGAAAACTGTGATCTTTATTACCCATAAGCTCTCGGCGGCAGCCAATGCTGATCGGATCTTGGTGATGGAGGCAGGTAAAATTGTGGACAGCGGTACCCATAGCCAACTGCTAGCAAGTTCTGAGCTTTATCAAAAATTATGGAATCAACATCAACTCGAACAGGTACTCACCTAAAAATTCTGATTACTGGCGCTCAAGGTCAGGTAGGTTATGAGTTGGGAGGGGTATGCCGCCATCTAGGGGAAGTGTTCCTTTGCGATCGCGATCGCTTAGATCTGACTAATCCCCAGGCAATTAGAGAACTAGTGGCAGATCTCAAGCCCAATTTAATTATCAACAGTGCCGCCTATACCGCCGTAGATCGGGCGGAAACTGAGCCAGAATTAGCGATCGCGGTGAATCACACTGCCCCCCAAGTTTTAGCCGAAGCTGCCGCCGCCCAAGGAGCTAGCCTCATTCACTACTCCACCGATTATGTGTTTGATGGCAAGTTAGAGCGCCCCTACCGCGAGACTGATGTCCCCAATCCCCTCAGTGTCTATGGTCGAACCAAATTAGCAGGTGAACAAGCGATCGCGGCCGTGGGTTTACCCCATTTGATTCTGCGGACTAGTTGGGTCTACGGCACCCGTGGTAAGAACTTCATGCTCACCATGCTCAAGCTCGCCCGCCAAAAACCTGAGTTAAAAATTGTGGCTGATCAAATTGGTGCTCCCACTTGGAGCCGGACAATTGCCCGCGCTACTGGAGAAATTATCACCAGATTGGCAACTGCGCCCCCACAGGATCTTAGTGCAGCGATCGCGCCTCATCAGGGGATTTATCATCTTACCAGTCAAGGTTTTACCAGTTGGTACGGCTTTGCCCAGGCGATCTTTGCCGCTGATCCTCAAGCTGCCGAGCAGATCCTAGAGCGGGTATCTCCGATTACTACAGCCGAATACCCCACCCCTGCCCAGCGCCCCCTCAATTCCCGCCTAGATTTGCGCAAAATCTGTTATACTTTCAACCTTAGGCTACCCGATTGGCAACCCACCCTAGCTCAGGTGCTACAGGAGTATAATCAAGGCCAGGTCTGATAGAGAGAGCGCTAACTGCCATGGAAGAAGTACGGCAAATTTTACTAGCGATCGCCCAATCTCAATCCCAGTCTCAACTGCGGATGGATAACCTGCTACAGACCACAGAGCAGAATAGCCAAAATATTGCTGAACTACGGGCAAGTATTTCTGAGCTTAGGGTGGGGATTGGTGAACTTAGGGGGGGATCTCTGAGCTTAAGCAGACCGCAGAGCAGAACACCCAAAATATTGCTGAACTGCGTGCAGGGATCTCTGAGCTTAGGCAGGCCACAGAGCAGAATACCCAAAATATTGCTGAGACCTATGCGATCACGATCAGCAATGCCCGTGCAATTGAAGCTCTAGCCAACCAGCGGGCAGAAGATAGCAAGATCTATTTCCAGACTGAGCGGCAGTTATCAGAATTAGTGCAGATCATCAAAGATTTTGCCGAAGCGACTAACAACCGTCTTAATAACCTAGAGCGCGATCGACCAGAACTCAATTAAGCTTGAGCATCACACAAACCTGATCTAAAAGCCAGGCTCTAAGTGGGGTATGGATCGAAGTCCCACGAAGAGATCAAACCCCTTCACTCCATTTCAATTAATCTCTAGCTCAGCCCTAGTAATTTGGCATAAAAGCCCGATCTAGCCATTGGCATAATTCACAATCGGTAAAGCGATCGCAAACACCGAACCTTGACCCACAACACTATCTACCCTAATTTCACCGTCAAGAGCCTCGATCGCTTGCTTGACTCCGTATAAGCCAATCCCATTACCAGGAATATCGCCTACATTGGCAGCCCGATAGTTGAAATTAAAAATCTCCTCCAAACTTTCCAGGGGAATGCCGATGCCATGGTCACTCACCTCTAGAATGACTTTTTGCCCCCGTTGATCGATAATCACCTCGATAAGTTTGCCAGGCAGGGAATACTTGACGGCGTTGTGAATCAGATTATTTAAAATTTGCCATAGGTACTTTTCGCATACCTCTACCTGTAGATGCTGAAATTCACTGACGAGGGCGATGGGGCATTTATATTGTGTAATGATCAAAATCTCTTGGATCAGGCTGTTAGCATACTTGATCAAGCACAACTGCTCAGGGGGGGCTAGATCTTCAGCCAGTTGGCCTTGATTAATAATACTCAAAGCCTTGTCTACTGCTCGTTTAATCACCGTGCTCTTGGGGTGATCATCAAAAGAAGATAGGGCCAGCATAATCGAGCCGAGCGAGTTCCTTAGATCATGAAACAGGGTGGCATCTCGCTGGATGGCAAGCTGATAGATTTCCTGCTGCTTTCGCGCAGTTTGCTTTTCGAGGATTTCTAGACGATATTTTTGAATAGCTGTGGTAATCGTAGTATGCAGATCCGTAAGTCGATAGGGCTTATTTAAGTAGCCATAGGGCATAGCTGGGGCAGTCTGCATCAACAGTTGGGTATTGTTATAGGAAGATAGAAACACAATTGGACATTTGCCGATTTGCCTGATCTGTTTGGCAATGTCGATCCCAATCGGCTTGCCGTGGAGATTAATATCAACAATAGCGCAATCTATAAAACTTTCGGTGACAGCCGCGATCGCACTCTCATAATCATCCGCGATCGCGATAATTCGATAGTCCAAGTTTTCTAATTCGGTTTGCAAAGCATAGGCAGAAATCAAGTCATCTTCAACAATTAAGATCCTGTTCATAGCTATGCTCTGAATGTTAGTGGTTCAAATCGATCTGGAAGGCGATATTTGCTCCTAGGCTAATTTAGCATATTTTTAGTTATGTACAAAGTTAGCTATACCTGACCATTGCACTGAATAGTTTGCTGCCGTTAAGCGATCGCGGCGGTAGGAAAAAAATAAATCCTGATCCCTAAAGGTGCAGTAGGGAGCGATCGCAATTTGGGTAAGGTCAATGCCCGCCTCTAAGAGTTGCTGTTGCTGCACTAGACGCAAATCCAGCCGCACATGATTGGGATCAGGTTCTAGGGTGATGCCCACAGGCTCAGCAATCTTGCTGATAACTTGATTGGCGACCTCTAGCTCTACCTGGTAGTTAGCCCCAGAAATAGCTGGCCCTAAAGCGATCGCTAAATCTGGTAATTTTGTACCTAGGGTGGCTAAATGAGTCAGCATTTTAGGGATAATCCCCGCCGCAGTCCCTCGCCAGCCCGCATGAATGGCAGCTACTAGTCCCAGGTGGCGATCGCCCAGCAAAATTGGCACACAGTCCGCACTACATACCCAAACTGAGCATTTATCGCTAGCAGGCAGGGTGTAGATGCCGTCTGCTGCAGACAAGTTGATGCCACCTTCACCAGCTAGGCAACGATCGCCATGCACTTGCTTGACTCTAAAGACTTGCTCACAGCCAAAATAGTTCACCAACTGTTCTGGCAATTTGCCAGCATGAGCCTTGCCAAAAAAACCATGGGGCCAAGGGGCAAGCAGATCACATTTCAAATAGCCAGACTGCCATTGCCACATCGCAAAAAAATTTCAACCCTGGACTAGGCTACTCTAACCTGTGACGCTGGTCAAACCCAACCATTTTGCCAATATGACTAAAGCGCTTACCATTGGGGGAATAAAAGTATTCTGTATCCAGAATGTCAGTTTTAGTGGCACAGGCATAATCTTGATCATGGCTACACTTGGTCTGCTATGATCTCTCGCTAAAACCTCAACTCCGACTTGCCTGCCATAGCCAAGGTCTTCTTCATCCTCACTTTCTATGACCCAAACCACCTCCTATAGTCAACTTCAGCAATTTCTGGCTCAGGTTTATCCCTTCCAACAGCTAGGCGAGCAAACCCTGCAACAGCTTGCCGCTAAATGCCAGCTTTTGCAGTACCACATGGGGCAGGCAATTTTAATTAAAGATGTGATGCCTACTCACCTGATGGTGATCTACCAGGGACAAGCGCGGATCTTGGGCTACAGCATTGGTAATCAAATTCCGATCAGCTTAGGCACAATTGGCCCAGGCAAAATTTTGGGGGTAGCAGGACTGGTGCGTGGCATTGCCTGTGAAACCGCGATCGCTTCGGGTGAGACTGTAGTGGTAACCATTCCTCCAGAGGCTTTTGCAGAATTAGTCCAAAAACAACCAGCGATCGCTACTGCCTTTTTAGAAAAACCTACGCTCAGTGAATTATTCGAGCTATTAGTAGCTGAGCTACAACGTCGCGCCGATGGTACTACCGATCCTAAGGAACTAGCCCATAGTCTATTGCCAGAAGCGCTGATTTTGCATCTGCCCCAGGGTGAAACCCCGATCGCTCAGCTTGATCCGAATATCACCTGGCTGCTGAGTAGTGGTGAAGTCTTAGATTTGGCGGTGGGTAGCCGAGTCAATTTGGCATTTCAAAAACTGGTAGTGCAGAGCAAAAATGGGGCGCGGCTAGTGGGTTGGCGGGAGCCCGAAAAAGAAGCCAAAAGTGTAGAAGCGATCGTGGTGCCTGAAGGTCAGAGCATTCCCTATGCCCCCCCGATTGCTGATCGCCCCACTCAAGATCAAGAAGTAGCGGCAGGTACAGCCAAGCATTATCCCTTTGTGCGGGGGCGCGGCCCAATCGATAGTTTGCTAGCTTGCTTGCAAATGTTAGGCAAGTACATGAACAGTAGTTTTAAGCGCGATGTGGTGCAGCGGGTGATCGAAGCTCAGGTGCGGGCATCGGGCAGTATTTCCATGCAAGTCTGTGGGGCGCTGATCGAGATGATCGGGCTAAATGGGCAGCTAGTGCAAGTGCCAACGATCGCCCTCAATCGACTCAAAGGCACGGCCTTGATCCCCTGGCAAGATAGCTTTGCCCTAATTTATAAAATCTCGGAGCATGAACTAATTTTTGCTAGTCCCGAATCAGGCGGCGTGCGCCGCAAAAAACTGGATTATTTTGTGGAAAACTGCCCTGACCAAATCCAGGTACTACTAGTAAAACCGCCCATTGGCGATCGCCAAGCAAAATTTGGTCTGCACACCTTCGTGCCCTACATTAAAACCCACAGCAAGATCTTGACTGAGGTGTTGATTGCCTCCTTCTTTATTTTGATGTTTAGCTTGGCTAGCCCCCTCATTACCCAGGTAATTATTGATAAGGTGCTAGTGCAGCGCAGCATTGACACCCTGGATGTGTTGGGCTGGCTGTTGGTGATTTTGGCAGCCCTCGAAGGAGTATTAACGGCACTCAGAACTTTCCTGTTTGTGGATACCACTAATCGGATTGACCTCAGCTTGGGATCAGAGATTATCGATCACCTGCTGCGGTTACCCCTCAGCTATTTTGACCGCCGCCGCGTGGGGGAACTCTCTACCCGCATTGGCGAATTGGAAAATATTCGCTCGTTCATGACTGGTACAGCCCTGACTGTAGTGCTAGATGCGGTATTTTCGGTGGTCTACATCGTGATCATGCTGTTCTACAGTTGGTTGCTAACCTTGGTTGCCTTAGTGACAGTGCCCTTTTTTGTGGGGCTGGCGTTTATCGCTTCTCCCCTGATTCGTCGTCAGTTGCGGGTGAAGGCGGAGCGCAATGCCGATACCCAGTCCTATTTGGTGGAAGTTTTATCGGGTATTCAAACGATCAAAGCCCAAAATATCGAACTGAAATCCCGCTGGCAATGGCAAGAAAAATATGCCAAGTTTGTGAATGCCGGCTTCAAGACGGTGATGACCTCGACCTGGGCGAGTTCCCTGAGCAACTTCTTAAATCATTTATCTGGATTGCTGTTGCTGTGGGTAGGGGCGCATCTAGTGTTGAGCGGCGATCTCACCCTAGGGCAGTTGATTGCCTTTCGGATTATTGCGGGCTATGTAACTAGTCCTTTGCTACGGCTCGCCCAGTTGTGGCAGAACTTCCAGGAAATTGGCCTATCGATTGAACGCCTGAGTGACATTATGGATTCAGAGCAAGAGGTTTCAGAGAGCGATCGCCAAAATATTCCGATGCCGCTAATTCAAGGTGCAGTCAGATTTGAAGAGATCTCTTTCCGTTTTGGCAAAGAAGGGCCTTTACAGTTGACCAACATTAATTTGGAATTTCCTGCCGGGGCATTTGTCGGCATTGTAGGACAAAGTGGTTCGGGCAAAAGTACCCTAACCAAGCTGATCACCCGCCTCTATGACCCGCTCCAGGGCAGAATCCAAATTGATGGCTATGATATTGCTAAGGTGGAGTTAAATTCCCTGCGCCGCCAAATCGGCATGGTGCTGCAAGATACTCTGCTGTTTAATGCCACGGTTCAGGAAAATATTGCCCTGGCTAACCCCGATGCCACGGCTGAACAGATCATTGAAGCCGCCAAAATTGCCGTTGCTCACGACTTTATTATGACTTTGCCCCAAGGTTATAACACGGTGGTAGGAGAGCGGGGTGCAAGTTTGTCGGGAGGGCAGCGTCAACGGATCGCGATCGCTCGCACGGTCTTACAACAACCAGGTTTATTAATTTTAGATGAGGCGACTAGCGCCCTAGACTACGACTCTGAACGCCAAGTTTGCAATAATCTGGCTAAGTCCTTCCGCGATCGCACCGTATTTTTTATTACCCACCGCCTGAACACGATTAAAAATGCCGATGTGATCTTGATGATGGACAAAGGCTCGGTGGTGGAAATGGGCACTCATGCCGAATTGATGGCACTGCGCGGTCGTTACTATTGTCTCTATCAACAACAGGAAGCCCAGATGTAGGTACTCCTTGCTTTTTTTATTCTTATACTCCCTAATTCCTATGACTTTCCTGCAAAAAAAACCTCAAGAACCAGCCGCCACTAATGGGGCAATGGTCAAGCTCTCTGAACCAGTCACTCCTACTGTGGCGAGCGGTAGCGGTGAAGTGAGTCTACCGCCGGCTCAAATTGAGCAACCTGTGATCTACGAGCGATCAGTGTTGTGGTCGCGGTTTGTGGTCTGGTTCATTATCAGTATCGTGGTAGGAGCCGTGGGCTGGGCCTATTTAGCCCAAATTGAAGAAGCCGTGCCAGCCATGGGCAAACTGGAAACCGAAAAACCAGTCAAGGATGTGCAGGCTCCCACGGGCGGTGTGATCAAGCAACTGAAAGTGAAGCCCGATCAAAAGGTGAAAAAAGGAGACTTGCTGGTGGTACTTGACCCCGCAGTGCCTAGGGCAGAACGGGATGCCCTCTTGCGGGCTAAGGCTTCCCTAGAGTCAGAAGTGCAGTTTTATACCGCCCAACTCAATGGTTTTCAGCTACAGGGCAGCGATGTACTCAATACCCCCACAGATTTTTTAAATACGCAGCAACAACTCTTAGCCGCTAGTCAAGCAGAAATTAGCTCGCGGGTGGCAGGTAACCAGCAGGAAATCAATCAGCTAGAAACCCAACTGGCTCAGGCTCAAGAGCAAATTGGCAATCAGGCTAAAATCATCGCCCAAAATCGCATGGTGATTGCCCAGAGTCTAGCTAGCTTAGACATTAATGAAAAAATTTTGGCAGACCTCAAGCCGGTGGCAGAATCTGGGGCACTGCCGATGGTACAGTATCGCCAACAACAACAGCGGGTAATTGCTTCTAAATCTGAAATTGAAACTCGCCAGACTGAGATTTTGCGCTCTCAAGCTGAGATTGATCGGCTGACCAAAGAACAAGAACGCCTGAGTGGGGCGATCGCTCAATCGAAGCAGCGCTTAGAAAATAGCATTTCCCAAACTAGCAAGGAAATTTTGCAACGGGTGGCCGAACTGCAAAAGCGGTTGAGTGAAGTGAATGCTCAACTTACCCGCGCCGAACAGAACCTCAAATATCAGGAAATCCGCTCGCCGATTGATGGCACTGTGTTTGACTTGAAATATGGGGAGAGCAATGTGATTTCGGGGGTGAATGCCACCACGGCAATCATGAAAATTGTGCCGAATGATGGTTTAGTGGCGAATGTATTTATCTTGAATAAAGATATTGGCTTTGTCAAACGCAATTTCGCCCTCAAAAAATCCCTGCCCGTGGAAGTAGCGATCGATTCGTTTCCGAAGCTGGAATATGGTGGGGTTAAAGGCACTCTGGTAGCGATCGGCAGCGATGCTCTGCCTCCAGATCCGGCTACAGGTCGACAGTTCTATGCTTTCCCTGCCAAGATTAAACTACAAACCCAGTCCCTTAATCTTAAATGTGCTAATCCAGGCACTGAAGAATGCGTGAAGTTGCCTCTCCAGGCGGGAATGTCGGTAAATACTAATATCATTATTGGCAAGCGGCGCGTGATTAATATCTTCCTTGGGCAGTTTGTCGATAAAGTAGATGCCCTGAGAACGGTGCGCTAATTGGTGTATCTGCTCACAGTCAACTATTTTAGTCGAGCCTGGGTAGAGCAACTGTGGCAGTCGGTAGACCAAGCGCAGGCGGTGCTAGTAGTGGTAAATAACGCTCCCCTAGATCAAGAAATCATCAGTTGGGTAGCTGAACAAGGCTCTGGGGTGGTCTTACTGCAGGCGGGGACTAACTTAGGCTTTGGGCGAGGCTGCAACCTGGGCTTGACTTGGATCTATGACCGCGATCGCGATGCAGTAGTGTGGTTGCTCAATCCCGATGCTAGACTTTTGCCTGAAGCGATCGCTACCCTAAGTCAAATCCTCTCTTCCCACCCGCACATCTCGATCCTAGGCACGGTAATTCTTGAGCCTGGAGGCAAGGTCAGTTTTGGTGGCGGAGGTTTTAATCCCAAGAGCGGTGAAATTTTGGAGCTTCAGCGGTTACCAACCCAAATCACCGAGACTGCCTGGCTCAGCGGTTGTAGCCTGGTGCTAAATCTGGCTAAATTTGCTACTTGTCCGGAATTTAGCCCTGATTATTTTCTCTACTACGAAGACTTTGATTTTTGTCGGCGCTATGCTCAAGCCGGTCACCAGATTTGGCTTACTCCAGAACTCAGGGTAATTCATCAAGGATCAGCGATCGCCCGCCAATATCCTTTACTCAAGCTTAGGCACCAAATCTATGGCTATTTAATTAGCCTGCAAAAGTATGGGGCGGCGGGGGTAGCTGGATGGCGCAGTGGGCGGATTTTCCTAGCCGCGATCGCGCAACTGCCAATTTCTCCTGGGCGATCGCTCGGTAAGTTATGGGGCTTGGGTATGTTTTGGCGGTTTAAGACCAGAACCTATTAGGAATTAGGCAAACGCGCTCTAAAACCCTAGCTCTAAATTGCCCTTAAACTCACGTAATTGTTGGCGATCGCCCATGGGCAAAGCTTCAGATAACTCTATGATAGTCTGCTGAGCTTGGGGATGTACCCAGTCGGCAGCAATTTCCGCCAAAGGCACTAGCACAAAGGCGCGATCGCACATGCGCGGATGGGGTAAGGTCAACTCTGGCGCTTGCAGAACGATCTGCCCATAGAGTAACAGGTCTAGATCAAGAGTGCGGGCATCCCAGCGATCGCGCCGTACTCGTCCCAGGTGAGTTTCAATCTGCAAAAGCTGATCTAGTAAAGCCAATGGTGTGAGACTAGTCTGTAAAACTGCTGCCCCATTCAAGTAATCAGGCTGACTAATTTCGGGGCTAGGGGTGACGGCCGGACTGCAATACCAACGGCTGACCGCCACGACTTCAATTGCAGGATGATTTGCCAACAATTCTAAGGCATTGGCCAAAATTAGCGATCGCGCCCCTAAGTTACTGCCCAGAGCGATCGCGCAACGCTGAACTAAATTCGACCTTGCCATGGCGAAATTAGTTGACTTTCTACACCAAGCTGCTCTAGGGCGCGTTCTACCACAAAATCCACCAGATCTTCAATCGTTTGGGGCTGATGATACCAAGCCGGAATTGCTGGCACAATTTTTGCTCCTGCCTCGCAGAGCGCGGTGAGATTGCGTAAATGAATCAGACTAAAGGGAGTCTCCCGCGGCACCACCACCAAACGCCTTCCTTCTTTCAAGATCACATCTGCGGCTCTTTCTAGTAAATCAGAACTCAAGCCCTGGGAAACCTTGGCCACCGTAGACATACTACAAGGAATGATCACCATACCCACACTACGAAAAGAACCGCTAGCAATGGTCGCACTCACATCTGCCCAGGGGTGACAGGTGAGCTTGCCCTTGGTTTCTTGGGTCTGCTGCCGCCAAAATTCTGCTTGCTGCTTAGGATTGATCGGGCAGCTAGTCAAATGCTCTGCCTGCCATACCAGGATTGCCGCTTTAGAAGCAACTAGCTCCACTTGATAATCTTGAGCCAATAGATACTTGACCAGGCGCACGGCATAGATCATGCCAGAAGCACCAGATACACCCACTACTACTGGCAACATAGAATGTTTCAATTGATTTACTCTCGCTCAAAATAGCCACTAAAGTCCCTTCACTCACCTTACCATTCTGCGCAAGTATCATCCAGACCGAGTAATACAGGGGTGACTCCCCTGGGCGGGGCTTCGCCCCACACCCATCTGTCCTAAAGATTTGACTAATGTCAAGAAGCCCGTGGTCAATAGTAACCATTCTAACTATGGGGCGCTGATCTAGAAGGCAGGTTTTTCTGTTGAAGGCCAAACAAGCCAAAACATAATTTTTGAGGTAATTCTGTTACTATCCGTTCAAAAATAGAAGTGTCCTCTAATCCATGGGCGAGAATCAAAGCTCCCTGAATAGCGATCGCGGCATCCACAGCCCGCTCCTTAGCTAAATTCTGCTCTAAGCCTGCTTCCAACAAAGCCCCTGTCATAGCATCAATCCAAGTTTGAAAGATTATCTTTATTTGCTCGTGGAAAACATTTCGGGCTGAACCCATCAGTAAAATTGCAAATAAACAAGGCTTTTCTCCATTTTGGTAAACTTCCGAAAGGCGATCGCACATATTTTTAAACCTAGTTAAAAGATCCTCATTCCCTTTCAAGGCAGGCAGGATTTCCGTTTGCATAGACTCCTGCAAGACATCCAAGACCGTTGTCACCATTTCGTCTTTGCCCTTGGGAAAATGATGATAGAGACTCGCTTTACCCAAGCCTGTAGCCTCAGAAATTTTAGCCATGGTAGCTCCATCATAGCCATGCTGACGGAACAGCCCCAGAAGGCAGGGAACATACTTAGCTTTAGCCACGATAGAAAATGGTTAGATTAATACTTGACATTGTACCAAACAATCAGTACAGTTTTGCTATACCAAACGAACGGTACATAAATGCTTAAAATTTACGGTCATGAAGTTTCAGGTAACAGTTTCAAAGTAAAGCTCCTAGCTGCACTTTTGCAAATTGAATACGAATGGATCAAAATCGATCTGATCAATGGGGAGCAAAAGTCGCTTGAATACCTTAATCGTAATTCCTTTGCACAGGTTCCTACTATTGAAGACGGCGATCTAACTCTATCTGACGCTCAGGCAATCTTGGTGTATCTGGCAAGAAAATATGGCGGCGAAGCATGGCTACCTACCGATGCGCTTAATTTGGCTAGAGTAATACGCTGGCTTTCTATAACGGCTGGGGAAGTGCGTCAGGGTGTAGAAAATGCTCGACTCTTTCACCTCTTTGGTGCTGGGACTAAAATCAATATTGAAAGGGCAATGCTCAAATCGGCATTCATTCTCAATCAACTCAACCAGCATTTACAAGACCGAACTTGGCTAGAATTTGAACGCCCCACTATTGCCGATGTAGCAGTATTTCCCTATGTGGCCCTTGCTCGTGATGGCAAAATTGAACTCGATAATTATCCCCATGTTCTGAATTGGATTGAGCGCGTCAAACAACTGCCCAATTTTGTAAGCATGACAGGAATTTAGACCTATGCCCCGTCAATTTGGTAAGATCACTTTTACGCCTGCTGTCAAAGCTATGCAGCAAAGAATGGGTTCCCGTGAAAACTATGAACGCTTTGTAGAAAATGGCGCAGATAATAATTCTATTACTCCTGATTTGGAAAAATTTATTTCAAGTATGGATGGATTCTACCTGGGAACCGTTAGCTCTAATGGCTATCCTTACATTCAGTTTCGCGGAGGGAAAGCAGGATTTTTGAAGATTCTCAACGAGAATACTTTAGGATTCGCTGATTTTCGCGGTAATGTGCAATACATCTCGGTAGGTAATCTCTCTGAAAATGACAAGGCATTTCTATTTTTGATGGATTATCGTCATCGCCACCGCCTTAAAATTCTTGGTCGGGCGCGAATTGTAGAAGATGATCCAGAACTCCTAGCGCTAGTGCAAAATCGAGATTACGCAGCAACGGTAGAACGGGTAATTCTCTTTGAAATTGAAGGATGGGATTGGAACTGCCCTCAACATATTCCGATTCGTTATTCTGAAGCAGAGGTAACCGAGATCGTCCGCACACTGAGCAGCACACTCGGCGATCGCATTAGTGAACTCGAACAAAAATTGGCAACATATAACACTCAGGACTTACGCAAAGGTGATCTAAAAACCTGACTTTGACTGGGGTGTGGGGCTACGCCCCACTTGAGGGCTTTGCCCTCAAACTCCCTTTTTACAACAGTTCTTAACTTAGGCTGCGTAAGTCCTGACACTAATTCAATTTAAAACTATGGAAACTAAACCACCCCTGCCGCCCTTCACCCTAGAAACCGCAACTCTTAAAGTCCGCGCTGCTGAAGATGCTTGGAATACTCGCAATCCTGATCGCGTTGCTTTAGCCTATACTGAAGATTCCCAATGGCGCAATCGAGCCGAATTTCTGAGTGGACGAGAGGCAATTAGAGAATTTCTGAAGCGCAAATGGTCAAAGGAACTCGACTACCGCCTGATCAAAGAGTTATGGGCGTTTACAAACAATCGCATTGCTGTCAGATTTGCCTACGAGTGGCATGATGATAGCGGTAATTGGTATCGCGCCTATGGCAATGAAAATTGGGAGTTCGATTCCCACGGTTTCATGGCTAGACGCATTGCTAGCATCAACGACTTGCCGATCGCTGAAAGGGATAGAAAATACTTTTGGCAATTAGGAGCAAGACCAGTAGATCATCCTAGCCTCTCTGATCTGGGGCTGTAGCAGCCTACAACAAGCAGATCAGGGCTTACACAGCCTGATGTGGGAAGTATTGGAAAAGAGGAATTTGAAGGCGAAGTCCCACACCCCAATCATATCAAGGTTCTAGCATCAGTCCTGGTTTAACTCTTGCCACTCAGCCAGGGTTTGCACTTGGGCAACCAGGTCGAAGTCACCTGCAATCCGTGGCTGAAAGATAGCTATGCCTCCTTCTCGGAGAGACACCTCTGGGGTGACTTCACCCCACTTACAGTCAGGGTTTTAGATCACATTTGCGTAAGTCCTAAAATTATTTTCATGGGAGTACTAGGCTTTTAAGCCGATTACTTTCTAGCTCCAATACCTTAATTGCTAGGCGGCGATCGCTCCTGATTAAATCATCAAAGGTATCTACGGGAATCGCTAAAACCCTAGTGGGACTTGACTTAGCCGTGATTGTGCCTGCGAGATTAGTATGGGTTAAGACTTCTAATTCATCTAACACTTTGCCGGGCAACAAATCAGAAATCTCTTCAGTTTGATCAGCCCGTCGAATTCTGATTTCTACTTTGCCCTCAATCAATAGCAATAGTTCACGGCAGGTATCGCCAGCTTCGCTAATATGCTCCTGGGCTTGGAAGGATTTGACATAGCCGCGATCGCCCAATTCAATCAGCATCTCATGATCGAGAGACTGGAAGAAATCGCTATTAAATAGATAGATTATTTTTTCTAATTTGGGGAAATCCGCCAGATTAGCACTGTAATGATGCTTAAAAATTTGGCTAATGGTTTCCTGTACCAAAGGATGTTGATTATCAATTTCGGCTGCACGAATGCGACTGAGGGAGAAATCAACTATTTGCAAGAGATATAAACTCATGGCTTGAATTAATGGGTTCGGTTCAGCTAGTAAACTGGTCAAGGTCATAGCTACTTGCTCAGGAGCGATCGCCACCGAACAGAAACTATTGGTGGCACTGCACAATAATTCAATTTGAGCCGAAGGGATTTGCTCTAGCCAAGGAGAATTAGGTTCTGCCAAAATATCCTGCAATACTGTGGGAGAGATTTCTCCTAAGGCTTTGGCGATTTCGCAGCTATCTTGATCATCTAGGTGAGCGATCGCCGCTAGAAGAGCTAAAACCAACACCCGTTTTTTACGCCGAATAGCAGCCAACAACAGAGATACGGCGGCACGATGCTCTAAAAGATAGGGTTGATTGAGATTGTGATAGGACTGCAATAACAAAGTTAAGCGATCGAGGTAGAAGTAAGACTTTTGTTTAAGCGAAGCATTTTGATCAAAGCCTTGGGTAATTTCGTTCTCTTCCGCCGAAGTAATGCTATAGCTGGAAACTA
>JANRLH010000044.1:0-28476 GCA_033762795.1 Pseudanabaenaceae cyanobacterium bins.68 | reverse complement strand
TCAACCACCCGCACGTTTGGAAACTCAAGCTCCAGGTGAAATATCTCATGATTTCTTAGCCCGTAGATAGCAAACATCCCGTATGCCCACCGCCATGCTGGATTCTTGATCTTGCCAAACCACTCCGCGATCGCTTCATCATTGGGGGTGTCTCTAGGGCTTAGACTAGCAAGTGGCGGTCTGTGGTGAGTAGATCTCAATCCAGTCATGCCAGTTAAATTTCTCTTTGATTAGTTGCCCTGCCACCAAGAAAGCGTCAGCCTCAGCTTTAGCAATGCCAGCCGCGTTACCCAAATACTGCAATGGTACTCTTTGGCTGTAACTTCCCGTCTTTGCACTGCCAGGTCGGGGTGGTAGCTGCCCCCGCAAACATAGCTTGTTGTACCTCAATTCGATCACCATGCCAGTTTTGCCAGCTTTCAGCCTACCGTTGGCATCAGTAATAAGTTGTTCAATGCTTTTTGCCATGCCCCACCTAAAGTAGCTACTTTTCGCGCCAAAAAACCTGGCGAGATCCTGGACAAAATTTTAGCCGATTCTATGCTGTTCCATCCCCTTCTACCCTCTTCAGGAGCTTAGGGCGATTTAGCCAAGCAAAAGGCTCAGGGACTATCCCAGAGCCGAAAGTGTTGGTATGTGATGGTAAGCGGGTGGCGGGAATCGAACCCGCAAGGTCTGCTTGGAAGGCAGGAGTTTTACCACTAAACTACACCCGCATTTTGTCTGGCTTATTAATTTAGCACTAATTTTAGTTACAGGGAAGTAATGTCTTATAATTCCCCCAACCAAAATTAATCATGAAGTCAAATATGGCACGTCTGAGCGGCAAAGTGGCAATAGTTACAGGGGCATCGCGCGGTATCGGCAGAGCGATCGCTCTAGCATTTGGTCAAGAAGGAGCTAAGGTGGTGATTAACTATGCTAGCTCAGAGCAAGCAGCCCTGGATCTGGTCGCTGAAATTCAGGCTTTGGGCACAGAAGCGATCGCGCTCAAGGCGAATGTGGCAGATGCTTCTGCAGTAAATCACATGATAGAAGGGGTAATCACCCAATGGGGGCAGGTTGATTTATTGGTAAACAATGCAGGCATCACTAAGGATACCTTGTTGCTACGGATGAAGCAGGCAGACTGGCAGGCAGTAATTGACTTAAATTTAACCGGCGTATTTCTTTGCACCCAGGCAGTAGCCAAAATCATGTTGAAGCAGCGCAGTGGCAGAATTATTAACATCACTTCGGTGGCAGGACAAATGGGCAACCCAGGGCAAGCCAACTATAGTGCCGCTAAAGCAGGAGTAATTGGCTTTACCAAGACCGTGGCTAAGGAATTGGCAAGCCGAGGCATAACCGTGAATGCAGTGGCTCCAGGTTTTATTCACACGGATATGACTGCTCAATTAGATGCCAAGGTAAGCGAAGGCGTATTGCAGTTCATTCCCCTAGGGCGCTACGGCACTCCCGCAGAAGTGGCTGGGATGGTGAATTTTTTGGCGGCCGATCCTGCTGCTGCCTACATCACTGGTCAGGTATTTAATGTAGATGGTGGCATGGTGATGGCTTGAGATGCTCTTTATTCCGAAATTTTGGCTAGAATAGGATCACTTAACAAAACTTTATCCACCCTGGTTCAAATTCATGACTGTTGCCTATCCCCGTAAATTCCGCAACCAACTCAGCGCCTTGGATATTTTGCGCCAAGTGGTCAATCAGCCTGAAGTTCACTTGATTACCCTGAATCGTTATCGTTTTAGCGAACAGCGCAGTTGCAAAGACCTGACTGATTTGATTGAAAGGCTAGATGGCAAGCCCCGTCAGCTAGTGCGCGAACTCTCCCACCATGTGGCAGATGAGGCTCGTCATGCCTATTGGTTGACTGATTTACTGGATCAGCTGGGGGCTGATTTGGGTACACCGCCAGGAGTATCTTACATTAACGAGTTTGAGCGTTTACTTGATCAAAATGACGATCGCAATCCTGAAGATATGGTAATCACTTCGTTGGCTGCCATTAATGTTACCGAGAAGCGTGGCTGTGAGTACTTTGCTGCTCACATCAAAGCGCTCAAGGAGGCAGAGCAGACTCCTGAAAATCAGATGATCAGGGAGACAATCGAAAAAATTATGCCCGAAGAGGTAGAGCACGTGCGTTGGGGTAATCGACGTTTAGCTGAAATTGCCAAACAAAGTCCAGCTAACTACGCCAAGGTTGATCAAGCTAAGCGCAAGTATGCGGCGATCGAGCAAGCCGCGTTTGAATCAGGCATGGATATTTTGGCTGGAGCGGAGTTGCGCCGCATGGAAAACCTGTTGAAGGTGGCAGAAAATATGCCAATGTGGGAGCGGCCTCAGTATTTGCTGGAAAAACTACCCGAAACCCTTCTGGCTCCAGCACTGCAAAAGACCCGAATTGAGTTGATGCAACAGGCTTGGCAGCGTGATCCTAGCGCTTTTGTGCAGAAGTTTATCCCGATGTTTCTCAGTGGTAACCTCACAAAGCCTGCAGTTAAATCCTAATCGGGCTTGCCTTACCTAGGGCTAGTTGAGGGCGTAGCCCTTAGTCTCTCCACTGGGCTGTAGTTTACAAGTTACCAAAATCCCTGTAGGATTGGCTCCCATAAAGGGCGAAGGGAGTAAACCCAGTTTTGTCTCATTTTTTATCTGGTTTCCTTCTTGATAATCGAGAAAACTATTCGCTCTGATCAGCTTCGGCTATTTCCAAACTGGGGGGCAGCACGGTTACCGCCACGATCGCGTCATCGCTGTCAAGTTTTTGTAGCCTTACCCCTTTGGCATTACGAGATTGGCAAGCGATCGCGGCGCTAGTTTGACGCATGACAATGCCCCGCATGGTGATCAGCATGAGTTCATCATTGGTTTGAACTAGGCGCAAGGCACACATTTGATCGTCATTGGCCTTGAACTTGGTGGCACGCAAGCCCTTTCCTGCTCGCTTTTGAATGCGGAACTGCTCCACAGGCACCAGTTTGCCATAGCCCTGCTGGGTAACCACCAGCACATAGGTCAATCCAGGAGTGGATTCGGGAATTAAACTCTGATCTTCGTTGAGTTCGACTAATTCTGTGCCGTTGAGATGCTCTTCTTCCGATTCTTCTTCTAGTTCTTCGATTTCGGCTAAGCCAGCAGGCAGAATATCCATGCTGACAATCTGATCAGCGGCAGCGAGTTTGAAGGCTCTTACGCCTCTGGTATCCCGACTCAGGGGTCTGAGTTGATCGTGGTCGGTGCGAAAGCGAATCGCCATCCCTAGCTTGGAGCCAATAATGATCGTATTTCCTTCGCTGGCTAGCCTTACCCAGCGCAGTTGGTCATCTTCTTCTAGGGAAATGGCAATTAGACCGTTGTTGCGAATGTGGGCAAAGGCGGAGAGTTTGGTTTTTTTGATCAGGCCGCCCGCAGTCAACATTACCAGGTATTGATCTTCGCTGAACTCACTCACTGACAGCACAGAGGTGATTTTTTCATTGGCGGCAATTTGCAGCATCTGCACGATCGCCACCCCCCTGGCATTACGGCTGGTTTCGGAGAGTTCGTAGGCTTTAATGCTGTAGACTTTGCCGCGATCGCTAAAGAATAAAATACTATCGTGGCTGCGACAGGAGAGGAAATGCTCAACTGCGTCATTCTCCTTCATGGTGGCACTGGCTTTCCCTCTAGTACCGCGATTTTGCGCTACAAAGGTATCCATGGGCAGACGCTTGATGTAGCCCTGCTCGGTAACTAGCACCAGGGTTTCCCGATTGGCAATCAGGTCGGCAGTGTCAATATCCCCTTCCGCATCCAGAATGCGAGAGCGGCGCGGGCTACCAAATTTTTGTTTGATCGCAGTGAGTTCCTGTTCAATAATTGCCAGCACGCGGCTACGATTTGCCAAAATATCTTGGAGGTCGGCAATTTTGAGGCTCAGTTCCTCATGCTCAGAGCGGATTTTATCGGAATCTTGATTGGTGAGACGGCGCAACTGCATCTGTAAGATGGCATCGGCTTGGGCTTCGCTCAGTTGATAGATGTTAATCAGATCGGCTTTGGCGGTAGCACTATCGTCAGCATTGCGAATCAGTTGAATTACGGCATCGAGATTAGCGATCGCCACCAGCAAGCCCTGCAAGAGGTGATCTCGCTCACTGGCTTTTTTGAGTTCAAACCTGGTGCGGCGCACAATCACTTCGGCACGGAAGTCTAAGAAGATCTGTAAAAAATCCCGCAAGCCCAAAGTGCGAGGCTGTCCATCCACTAGGGCGAGCATATTGCAGCCAAAGCTGGTTTGGAGGGGTGTAGTTTTGAATAGATTATTCAGTACCACCTTGGCGTAGGCATCCCGCTTTAGCTCAATTACCAGCCGCATGCCATCACGATCGCTTTCATCCCGCACATCCGAAATTCCTTCTAGGCGTTTTTCATTCACCAGTTCGGCGATCCGCTCAATAATTGCCGCTTTATTGGACTGGTAGGGCATTTCTGTAATCACAATCGCTTCGCGATCAGGGCGGCCAGTATGGGAAATAGTCTCAAAATCTGCCACTGCTCGCATGGTGACTGAGGCTCTGCCAGTCTGATAGGCATCGCGAATACCTTCTCTCCCTAGAATGTATGCTCCAGTAGGAAAGTCTGGCCCTGGAATATACTGCATCAACTCTAGACTGGTGAGTGCAGGATCATGAATTAAGGCGATCGCGCCATCAATTAGCTCCCCTAGGTTGTGGGGTGGAATATTGGTGGCCATGCCCACGGCAATGCCAGAAGAGCCGTTGAGTAGAAGTTGAGGTACGCCGGCTGGAAATACTAGGGGTTCCTGTTGAGAGCCATCATAGTTATCGCCAAAATCTACCGTATCTGAGTCGATATCTTGAAGTAAGCCTTCCTGGGCTAGGGGGGTCAATCGACATTCGGTGTAGCGCATGGCAGCGGGCGGATCATCATCCACGCTGCCAAAGTTGCCATGACCATCTACTAGGCGATCGCGCATGGAAAAATCTTGCGCCATCCGCACCAAAGCCTCATACACTGAGCTATCTCCATGGGGGTGGTATTTACCGATCACATCCCCGACCACGCGGGCGCACTTGCGAAAGGGGCGATCGGGGGATAAGCCCAACTCATGCATGGCATACAAAATGCGGCGATGTACTGGTTTTAAGCCATCCCTGGCATCAGGTAGGGCACGCCCCACAATCACACTCATGGCATATTCCAGGTACGACCTAGACATTTCACCATGGAGGTCAGTTGGAATAATCCGATTTTCAAGGGCAGATTCGGTCATGGCAATGATTGCATAAATACCTAGAACCTCATTATAGCCTGTTAGGGCTTACGCCAAGGTGATCTACAACCCTGGCTTTAAGTGGGGTGTGGGGCTCCACTTGAGGACTCTGCCTTCAAACTCCCTTTTCCCAAAACTTCCCAAATTAGGCTGCGTAAGTCCTGAGCCTGTTAGGGCTTACCCAGGGGCTACTAGTAGAAAAGCGGCAGTGCCACTTCCACTCTAGTAAATTCATAAGGGATACTCTCAATCATGAAACTGCCCAAGTGAATTTCAGCTAGGCGCTTGACGATCGCAATTCCTAGGCCTGAACCCTGTGCCGATTGCAACTTCTGCTCAAAAGACATATATTTGCCCAGGTTTTGAATTTGTTCTGCACCTAGTCCTTGACCATGGTCGGTGATCTGGAGTTGATAGGATTGCCGATCAGGGGTAATCTGACCTTGAATGATCACGGCTGTGTCTGGCTCAGAAAAGCGAAAGGCATTATCGAGTAACTCTTTAGTGATTGCTTCTAGGTAATGGTCAGCGATCGCTAGGGTGGCATCTTCAAGCTCAAGGGTTAAATCTTGGCAGCGATTATACTTGGCTGCTAGTTGTTGGGCTAACTCGCGAATCTCCAATTCCATAAAGGTGCTGGGTTGCGATCGCATTTGTTGAGCGCGGCTTTGATCCTGGGCAATTACTTCTAAATCTGCGTAGAGCAGGAAGCGCTTAATCATTTCATGCAAGCTTTTACCAGATTGATAGATGGTGTCGCCACTGGTTTGAATTTGGCTAGTAGTCAAGCTATCCGCCGATTTACGCAATTGATCCCCCAAGGACATGATCTGCAAAGCAGGGAACAGCAGTCGATGGGGCAGAGATTGAGTAATCCCTTCTCTGAGGCTATCCAGTTGTTGTTGGGCGCGATCGCTAATTTTTGCCTGTTTTTCTAATCGAGCGCGAATTGCTCCTAGGAGTTCATCCCTAGTAAAGGGTTTGGTCAAGAAATCATCGCAGCCCAATTCCATTGCCCGCCGCATATCCTGGCGTTCTACCTTGGCAGTGAGAAAAATTAAAGGAATGGTAGCAGTTTGGGGGTTTTGCAATAGTTTTTCTAGCATTCTATAGCCATCCAGATCTGGCATCATGATGTCGCTGACAATCAGATTCGGTAGGGCTGTTTGGGCAATTTCTAATCCCAATTTGCCATTGGCAGCACTCAAAACTTCAAACCCCTCTAATTTCAGGAGCTTTACCAGATTGGCTAGCACTATCGTATTATCTTCAACTACTAAAATCGTGGTCATGGGATTTTGGTTTCCGTAGTGAGGCTCAAGCTAATCCAGGCTCCAGTCTGATCGTAGTTACGCCTCAATCTTTGGCGGTGACCGAGACTCCATAGCCAGCCCAATTCTAGGCTAAAGGCGGTTTGAGTTTTAATTTGTCTAGGGCAAGCCAGGGTACCACCATCTACCAAGAATAGTACTCTAGTGTTTTCAAATTCTAGCCCGTGGAGCGCGATCGCCGCGATTGACTCAATTACTTTGGTATTTTCCTGCTCGATCAGGGTCAATTTCTGGCGTAATCGGTTTGAGTCAAGGCGCTCAAGCTCTAGCATACTGGTAGTGGTAATTGGCGATCGCCAATCAGCAAACTGGGTAATAGTATGACCTGCCCACTTGCCCAGCAGTAGCTCTAAATCTAGGCGCTCAAATTCTGTGTTTTCCGCTAAAAATTCAGGAATCAGGGTGATTTTTTGTAATTCTGCCTGTTGATAGATAGGTACTGCTCGCAGGCGACGGCGGCGCTCAGGGTTAATCAGACCCAATTCTGCCCCAAACTCACCCACAGGCGAAAACTGGGTAGAACCTTGGGAAAAGCTCCCATCGGGCAAAAACAGCACACTCCGAGCCAGGGAACTATATTCTAAGACTCTTTCCTTAAGACCATAATCATAGAACAGTCGCACGGTTTGGCGCATGGTCTGCTCTTGATTAATCGCTTCTAGCCTAGTCTCGCTCTTAGTTTTTTCTAGCAATTCCCCCGTCGCCGAAAGCTGACAAAAACTACCTTGCCAATTTCCTTGATTTAATAATAGGCATTCCCAGGGCGATCGCGCTACTTCACTCATGAGTTCTCAATCTTGGTTTGATCTATAATCTGTGCAAAAGCCTTAGCCTTGACTTTTAACCACGAATTGGTTAGATTTTGCCTAGGGTAATTTTATCATCTGTGCTAGTAAGTAGCTGTGTCAAGGTAAAGTTAAAATCTAAGCCCAAAGATCCTCTAAAACCCTTGGCGAGGGGTTCCCCCGCGACCCCCCTGCAACCCTATGCCTACCTACTTGTTAATTGCTAACTTGTTAATTGCTAACTTAGCAGAAATAGTGCGCGCCAGTTCTGGGCTGCTACTCAGCTTAGGAATGCTGGTGGCTCTAGGAGTTTTAGGTTGGGTAAATTGGATTGCCCCCTTTTATCGGACACTGCCACCCAAGCCTACCTTTGCCAATGAGAATGGTACAGCACCGCCACCCAAACCGATAATTGAGCCGCCGAAGTTAGAAAAACCCAAACCTAAACCAGTAGAAAAGCCAGATGTGCTTTACAAGGCTACTGTAAACTCAAGCATTGGCCTAGTCTTGCGCCAGAAACCCGAACCAGGTAGCGGCGCGGCTGGAGGGGCAGCATTTAAAGCGGAAGTGGAGATTATTAAGGAAAGTGATGATCGGGAGTGGGCAATGGTGCGAGATCCTGCCACTCAAGAACAGGGTTGGGTGAGGGTCGGTAATCTTACTCGCTCTTGAGTTGTTGATCCCAAGCTTGCCGCAGTTGCTGACTGTATTCAGCATTGGTCTTTAGCTCTAACACTTTTAGCCCCGATCGCGCCAAGGCATTAGTAATTTTGGGGATAAACTCTGCCCAGCTATGAATTTGGTCATATTCACCACCATAGGCTTGGATAATTGGGGCAAAGTCTAGGTGGTGGGGAGTTGTAAAAAACTGCTCGAAGGGAGGATTAAAGGCGGCGATCGGTAACATCTGGAAAATACCGCCGCCATTGTTGTTAATTAGGATCACGGTCAGATCAATTTGGTACTGTTTGGCTGCCAACAGACCATTGAGGTCATGGTAAAAAGCTAAGTCACCTATAATTAGCAGGTTCGGGCACGAGGGGCGATCCAAGCTAGCTCCTAAAGCAGTGGAAAGGGTGCCATCTATGCCATTAGCGCCGCGATTAGCCAACACTCTAACGGGCTGCTGGGGATGGAAAAAAGTATCCAGATCTCTAATTGCGCTGCTGCTGGCCACGAAAATTTGGCTATGGGCTGGTAGGCATTTGGCAAGCAGATGATAGATTTTGCCTTCAAATAGATGGGAGATAGGCTGGATAAATGATTCTAGCTGGGTTTTGACCAGGTGATCTAATGCCTGAAATTGCTGATGCCAGGTGTAGTCTGGTTGATGGTGCGCTAGCTTGTGGCTGAGGCGATCGCTCAAATCTGCTGGATCAACTGGCCAAAACTCACTGGCACGATGGCTAGGATCATTGTTGATCGGATTGCCAATCACAATTTGCTTGCAGTTGGGATAGCGGCTTAACCACTGGTGCCAAGCCTTAGAAGTAGGCACTGCCCCAAATCTAAGAATTAGCTGTGGTTCTAGATCTAGCGATCGCAAAAAACTGTCATAGGTACTGAGGCCAGCGCGACGATTTATGCCTGTAGCTTCTGTGAGTAAAGGGTAACCGCTGCGAGCGGCAAGCTCGATCAAGCTAGGTTCTAGGTCAGCTAAGCCATGTCCCCCTCCCACCATGATCAGCCCCTGGGAGCGATCGCTAATTACTTGGGCTAAGTCAGTGATTAAATCAGGATGGGCGACCTGGGGCATAATCCTGAGTGGTTTTCCTTGCCAGTTTTGGACTTTGGGCAGGATCTGGGCTTCTGCTGGGGTAAATGCTACTGCGATCGGGGCGAGGGGATCGGCAAAGGCAAAGTTGAGATGGACTACGCCTGCGGGGTTAGTCTGGCTAATTTGGCTGGCTTTTAAAATTAGCGATCGCACCTGGGACAGTCTTTGCTCAGTGATTTCTGGCTTACCCACCTCAAAAAAATAGCGCACATAATTCCCATATAGCTTAATTTGATCGATAGTTTGACCTGCGCCACAATCGCGTAATTCTGGCGGGCGATCGGCGGTCAAGACTAGCAGTGGCACTTGACTGTAATGGGCTTCAATAATCGCCGCAAAATAGTTGGCAGCCGCCGTCCCTGAAGTGCAGAGCAGCGCCACTGGTTGATTTCTAGCTTTGGCTAGTCCCAGGGCAAAAAAACTACTGGAGCGTTCATCAATTTGGACGATCGCTTCTAACTGAGGTTCCGCCGCGATCGCTACCACTAGGGGCGTAGAACGAGAACCTGGGGAAATGCACACGGTTTTGACTCCTGCCTGCACCAAGCCTTGAGCCACTGCCGTACTCCAAACCAGATTGGGATTAGCCCAGCGTAAATCTTGCAGGTTGCTCATCGCCGCCGCATCACCACAAAAGTAATATCATCGTAAACCCGATGTTCGCCAATGAAAGCTTGGAGATCAGCAATTACACGCGATCGAATCTCTTCCACTGATAGGGTAAGGGTCTGACGTAATTGAGCTACTAATCTCTCCAGACCATAACATTCTTTGGCAGCATTCTCTGCTTCGGTAATACCATCGGTGTAAAGCACCACCAGATCTCCGGTCTCCAATTCTATACTCACTTCAAAAATAAAATCCTGAATTTCTGGGGTTAGCCCAATGGGAAAGCCCAACTCATCTGTGTCGATCAACTCTACTTCACCATCGGCACGAACCACAATCACCTGCTCATGTTGTCCACTCAAATGTAAAGTCTGATCATAGTAATCCAACAGAATTAAACTGAGATTCTTATCGCAATTCATGCGTTCTAAATTCTGATAGATCGCTTGGTTGATCGTAGCCAAAAATCGCACCGGATCAGTTTCACCGTTGAGTAAGAGCGTGCGAATGGCGGTTTGCACCATGATCATAATTACGCCACTCTCTAGCCCATGACCAGTAACGTCACCAATGCCAATTTTAATGCGGCTATTTTGCACCAGGACATCATAATAATCTCCCCCCACCTCATCGGCCGGCTGCATAAAACCAACAATTTCTAGCTGGCTAATGTTTTGCAGTTCGCTTGGTTTAGGCAAGATCATCTGCTGTAAGCGCCTAGTTACTGCCAATTCTGAACTCATGCGCTGATTTTCGGCAGTCAGTTGCTGATTCAGAGAACTAATTTTGAGATTGGCTTGGGATAACTCTTGAGTGCGCCGATTAACCAAATCTTCCAGACTTCGGTTGATTTGATCTAGCTGCTCGTAGGCATGAATTTTCAGCCTAATCTGTTCTTGTAAGCTTTTGCCTGCTTGCTGATTCTCTGCCACCAAAGCCAATAGGGTAGTTGTGGTAATCGCAATTACGCCCATAAATAGCTGCAACAAAAGGAGAGATTGATTCTCTTGTGCCACGCGATAAAAAATTCCTAATCCATAGGAAGTATTCACGGCTGCTGCCATTGCTGTAACTGTAATCAACAGGGTAGTAACTCTGGCACCGAAGCGAAAGGCAGACCACAAGAGCGGTGGAATCAAGAGATACTCTACTGGCTGAGCTTCAAACAGCGCAAGATAGCTAATTATGGCTAGGACTAGGACAGTTAAGCCCAATTCTTTAAATAGATTAAATTGGAATTTCAGATTAGTGAAATCTTGCCACCAAGCTGCTACTAGAGGGGCAAATACCAATACCCCGATCGCATCGCCAATCCACCAGCTAATCATGGTGCTGCCATAGCTAGCAGCATTGACAAATCCCGCTAGAACCATATTCCCCGTACCAAAAAGTGCCTGCAATAAAGTTCCGCCGAAAGTGATTGCCAAAATGAAAGCAACTGTCTGTTTGAGATGGGCCAAAATATCCCTGCCACCCCCCCAAGCTGCCACTAAGCTAACCGAAAATAAGGCGCCAAATGTAGGGATCATTCCCGCAATTACGCCAAAAACTACGGGAGACCCAGAAACAAACACACTGCTAAGCATTGCCCCTACAAAAATCCCCCAGGCACGCGATCGCCCTCTAGCCAGCAGACCACCCACAGCGATTCCGGCAGAAGGCCATACGGGTGAACCAAAGTCTGATTGGGGTAATTGTCTGACCAGGAAGGCGCAGATCAGGTATAGAAAGGCAATGATCAAGCAATCCTGCCACCACTGATAGTCATAGGATTTAGTTGCTAGTTTCATGGAATCAGACTGGCGCGTGAATGATCAAAGTTATATTTTTCTACTAGTCTTTTCAGCGATCAACCAGGGTTTCTTTTAGCTAGTTGGGTGACCCAGTTTCAGTGATCGCCCAGGTTATCTTTCACTCCTACCCACTGGGTCTGGCTAGTTGGGTGACCCAGTTTCAGTGATCAACCAGGTTATTCTTCACTCCTACCCACTGGGTCACGGGCGCCTGAGCTTTCCAACGATGAAATTTACCCAGGGGCTGTAATCGCTCTATGGTGATGCGCCGCAGACTACCGCCATGTTTTTGTTGCCAATTCACTAGAACTTGCTCTCCTTCTAGGGTAACTACATTCGCTACTATTCTGCCCAGGGGTTTGAGGGCTTGCCAGCAGCATTCTAGGATACCAGGGCTAGTAATTCCACCGCCAATAAAAATCCCATCGGGCACCTCTAGTCCTGCCAAGGCAAGGGGGGCAGTGCCTTCAACGATCTGGAGGTTGGTTGCCCCTAAAAATTCAGCATTCGCGGCAATATATGGGGTGCGGTGGGGTTCGATCGCGATCGCTCGATTGCGGCTATGGCTGCGGCACCACTCAATGGCAATGGAGCCACAACCTGCTCCTACATCCCATAGCAATTCCCCTGGTCTAGGGGCAAGGGCAGCCAGGGTAACTGCCCGCACTTCGGCTTTGGTAATTTGACCATCATGCTGATAGATCTGATCAGGCAGCCCTGCTTGACGGGAGATGATCGGAGTATCTGGAGCGGCAACACATTCTAGAGCGATCGCGTTTAAGTTTTGGCATAGATCTTGCCAGTCTTGGGCAAGGGCGGGGCGACAAGTTTCAGCTTCGGCCTGTAAATGTTCAAATACCCACATCCTAGTTTGACCATAGCCTTGTTGTTGTAACAGTTGAGCCACCAGGGTAGGGGTATGACCATCCGCACTTAGGATCAAGATTTTTTGGCGCGGCGCTAAAAATGGAATCAAAGCAGCTACTGGACGACCACATAAGCTGAGGGTCTCTAGGTCAGCGATCGCCCAGCCCAGGCGCATGGCCATCAGACTAAAACAAGATAGGCTCGGCAAAATTCGCACTTGTTCTCGGGGAATATGCTGGAGGATCAAGCTGGCAACTCCATACCATAGGGGATCACCACTGGCTAACACCGCAACCGCTCGGTCTTGCCATTGCCAAAGGTCTAAAACCGTATCAGATAGGGGCGATCGCCAGCAAATCCTGAGTCGGTGATCTGGAGGAATTAGAGCTAGATGGCGCTCACTCCCTACCAAAACCTCCGCCTGGGCAAGCCAATAGGCGGCTGTCCCGCTCAAGCCAGCTATGCCATCGGGGTGAATACCAATGATTGAAAGCCACTGGCCCAAGTTTAAATCACCAGTGCTAGGTTTTAGCTGCATATTTTAGGTATAATCACTCCAACTAATCTAGATGAAGACTATGGGATTAATCGCTGGCAATGGGATCGTGACCGATCTGGAAAAGGCAGGAGCTTTGGGGATCTATGTGCCACCAGAAGGCGGTTATGAGGGGCGTTATCTCCGCCGTATTCGCAATTGTGGCTATGATACCCTACTAATGTCAGCTAGGGGTTTGGGGGATATTTCCAGTTACCTCACTCAAGTGCATGGCGTGCGTCCCTCTCATTTAGGTAAAACCGATATTCGCACCTATTTTTTGCCGCCCCTGATTCAGACTCGTCTGGCTAGCCTTGCTCCCCAAGCCAAAGGTCTGGCACTGTGGATGATTGAGGGCAAATATCTCTGTCGCCAAGAGCTAGAAACCCTCGCCCAAATTTGTGTCCAGCAGCCCAGGGTAAAAATTGTGGTAGAGGTTGGTAGCGATCGCCAAATCAAGTGGCTCCCCCTTACCGAAATGGCAACCAAACTGGTAGCTTAGCTATGCAAACCACTCCTACGCTCACCCGCCAATCAGGGCGGCAAACTTACCCTAACTACAAGGTAATTGTGCTAAATGATGATTTCAACACCTTTGAGCACGTCTGTGCCACCTTGCTTAAATACATTCCTGGAATGACAGAACCGAGAGCTTGGGAACTAACCAATCAAGTGCATTTTGAAGGCTTAGCGATCGCTTGGATTGGGCCCCAGGAACAGGCAGAACTGTATCACGCTCAACTCAAAAGTGCTGACTTAACTATGGCGCCTTTGGAAGCGGCTTAGGTCTTAATCAGAATTTATCTTTATACGCGGGCGATCGCTTGCTGATCGAACTCACATCCACACCTTAGAGCTTAGCCTCGGCATAGCGCTGCTTAAAAACTTTCTGCTGTTGTTCATGGCTGACAATGGGCTGGGGGTAGCCTAGAGCGCGGCATTTTTGGGGATGGATATTGCCGCTAATCAGTTCCACATCCCTGAGCTTGGCAATTTCAGGCAGATATTGGCGAATATACTCAGCCTGGGGATCAAATTTTTTGGCTTGAGCAGCGGGGTTAAAAATGCGGAGGGGTTTCGGATCCATCCCACTTGAAGCACTCCATTGCCAACCGCCGTTATTGGCGGCTAGATCGCCGTCTACTAGGTTTTGCATAAAATATTTTTCGCCCCATTGCCAATTCAGCAATAGATCTTTAGTCAAGAAGCTAGCCACGATCATGCGGCAGCGATTATGCATCCAGCCAGTCTGATTGAGTTGGCGCATGGCTGCATCCACGATCGGGAAACCAGTTTTGCCGGCACACCACGCCCTAAATCTATCTTGGTCTTGATCCCAGACAAATCTTTGCATTTGGGGGCGATAGGCTCGCTGCTCTAGTTCAGGAAAATACAGCAGCACATGCTGATAAAATTCTCGCCAGGCAAGTTCCTGCTGCCAGGTTTGGAGGCTCTCTTGGGCTTCGTTGCTCTGAATTAAGGGCTGGATGGCGATCGCTTCTGCCCATACCCTTCTGATTCCCACTGTACCGAAGCGCAGATGGGGACTCAAACCCGAAGTACCTGCGATCGCGGGAAAATTACGTTGTTCTTGATAGCGCAACAGCCGTAGCGGTTGACAAAAATCTTGTAAAAGTTGCTGGGCAGCAGCTTCGCCCGCGATCGGTAGCTCTAGGTCGTGGCCAGCAAATCCCAGATCAGCTAAGCTAGGGAGGCCGATCCTGCCAGGCAGATCAGGCTGATTTGCCAAGCCCAAAATCTTGACTGGACGAGCATAGGGCTGGGGTTTGGGCAGACTAGACCAGTTACGCCAAAAGGGGGTAAATACGCGGTAGGGATCACCTAGTTGGGTAGCGATCGCTCTGGGATTGATTAGACTAATATCTAGAAAACTTTCTACTTTTATCCCTAGGTTTTGCAGAGCCTCAGTAACTGTGCGATCGCGCTTGAGGGCATAGGGTTCCACATCTTGATTAAAGAGCAGAACGCTAGCGGGCAGTTCCTGGGCTAACTGACTCAAAACCTCCACCGCATCTCCCATAAACAGCCATAGATCGCTACCTAGTTGGCGGTAATTTTGCTGCAACTCCCGCAAGCAAGCCAACATAAAACTGACCTGGGCGGTGCCGGTCATCCCCCCTCGCAAAATCTGGGGATCAAAAGTGAACACACCTATGATCTCCTTACCCAGTTCTACCCCCCTGGCCAGGGCGGGATGGTCATCAATACGCAGGTCGCGGCGGTGCCAGATAATAATTGCCATAAGAGAGGAGTTTGAAGGTTGAAGGGAGCTATGCTCTGCCCCAGGCAGTGAGCATATAGCCATTAGCTTAAAGTTAGGTTAAACTAGCGGCTAGTAGTTTTGATTGTAACCGTGCTCCTAACTTCTCCGCCCTTGACTTCCTCCCGATCACACCAGGGTTGGTGTGGCCTAATCCATGCCTATGCCGAGTACCTGCCAGTTTCAGAGCAAACTCCCGTGGTCACTCTGCATGAGGGCAATACCCCGCTCATTCCCCTAGTAAAGGTGAGCGATCGCTTGGGTAAGGGGATCAAGGTGTGGGCAAAGTATGATGGCCTCAACCCTACCGGCAGCTTTAAGGATCGGGGCATGACCATGGCAATTTCTAAGGCCAAGGAAGCTGGGGCGGAAGCGGTGATCTGTGCTAGTACAGGTAACACCTCGGCGGCGGCAGCAGCCTATGCCAAACGGGGCGGACTGCGAGCCTATGTGCTGATTCCCGATGGCAAGGTCGCCCTGGGCAAACTTAGCCAGGCCCTCATCTATGGGGCGGAAGTGATTGCGATCGCTGGTAACTTTGACCGCGCCCTCGAACTAGTGCGGCAAATGGCCGATCGCTATCCAATTACTCTAGTGAATTCCCTCAACCCCCACCGCCTCGAGGGTCAAAAAACGGCTGCCTTTGAACTGATTGATGCCCTGGGCGATGCCCCTGATTTTCTCTGCGTACCCATGGGCAATGCTGGCAACATTACCGCCTACTGGATGGGGTTTAAGCAGTTTCATGCCCTAGGCAAGTCTGCCACCCTGCCCCGCATGATGGGCTTTCAAGCGGCTGGCTCTGCTCCTTTAGTAGATGGCAAAGTTTGTATTCACCCTGAAACCATTGCCACCGCCATTCGGATCGGCAATCCTGCCAACTGGACTAAGGCGATCGCCGTGCAGACCGAAAGCCAGGGAGCATTTCATAGCGTCACCGATCAAGAAATTCTGGAAGCCTATCGCCTTCTAGCAGGCGAAGAAGGCATTTTCTGTGAACCCGCCAGTGCGGTCTCTCTAGCTGGTCTACTGAAAATTCAAGCCCAGATTCCGCCACAGGCAAGGATCGTCTGTGTGCTGACCGGTAATGGACTGAAAGACCCTGACGTAGCGATCGCTAATGCCAGTGCCCAGTTGCACCAGGGAGTAGTGCCGGAGCCCCAGAACATTGCCCAGATTATTGGTTGCTAGTTATTCTATGTGCCGGAAGAAGGCAAAGCGGAGAACTAAGCAACTAACTAAGCAACTAACCAAGCAATTGAAATTCGCAATAAGTCAGTTACTTAGGTTAAGATCAAAGCAGTTTTGGGACTTATAAATTATGGGCATGACACTCACGGAGAAAATTCTAGCTAGGGCAGCGCAGCGCGATCGCGTTTCCCCAGGCGAAAATATTTGGGTGAATGCCGACCTGCTGATGACCCATGATGTTTGCGGCCCTGGCACAATTGGCGTATTTAAAAAAGAATTTGGCGCGACTGCCCAGGTCTGGGATCGCGAGAAAATTGTGCTGATTCCCGACCACTACATTTTTACCACTGACGCCCGCGCCAATCGCAACCTTGATATTTTGCGAGAATTTGCCCAAGAGCAGCAGATCAAGTATTTTTACGACATTACCGATCTTGCCAACTTCAAGGCTAATCCAGACTATAAGGGAGTTTGCCATATTGCCCTAGCTCAAGAAGGACATACTCGCCCTGGCGAAGTGCTGTTCGGTACTGATTCGCACACTTGCAACGCTGGAGCCTTTGGTCAATTTGCCACTGGCATTGGTAACACCGATGCTGCTTTTGTCATGGGCACGGGCAAGCTACTACTCAAGGTGCCTGCTTCAATGCAGTTTATTTTTGATGGCGAGTTGCCTCCCTACCTATTGGCAAAAGACTTGATCTTGCAAGTGATTGGTGACATTGGCGTAAGTGGCGCTAACTACCGATCGCTGCAAATCGAAGGCGAAGCGGTCACAGCTATGACCATGGAAGAACGCATGACTCTCTGCAACATGGCGATCGAAGCGGGCGGCAAGAATGGCGTGATCGCCCCTGACCAAACCACTTTTGACTATGTGCAAGCGCGCACTGACCAACCTTTTGCCCCCCTGTATGCCGATCCTGATGCTGCCTATTTCTACAGCAAGCGCTACGATGTCGCCAAGCTCGAACCCGTGGTGGCTAAGCCCCATTCTCCTGATAACCGCGCTACGGTGCGCGAGTGTCGTGATGTGAAAATTGATCGGGTGTATATCGGCTCCTGCACTGGTGGCAAGATTACCGATTTTATCAATGCAGCACAGATCCTCAAAGGTCAACAGGTCAAGGTTCCTACCTACCTGGTTCCCGCCACTCAAAAGGTCTATAACGATCTTTACAGCCAACAGATCGACGGCATCAGCCTAGCCGATATTTTTGTGAATGCGGGCTGCATCGAACCAGCCGCGCCTTCCTGTGCCGCCTGTCTAGGGGGGCCAAAAGACACTTTTGGACGAGTGAACCAAGCGGAGGTCTGTGTTTCTACCACCAATCGCAATTTCCCTGGACGCATGGGCAACAAGGAAGCCCAAATTTATCTGGCATCTCCTTACACGGCGGCGGCATCTGCCCTGACTGGGCGGGTAACTGATCCTAGGGATTTTCTGTAAAATCATGATTAGCGATCGCCTCAGGCTGAAATACTTAGCAGGTGACTTAGAAAGTAACTTAGAGCAAGCCAAACCCCAAACCTCTGACCTAGGGCTAGATGTGTTGACAGGATTGAGCGCTTCCCCCAAGACCTTACCTGCCCGCTACTTTTATGACCAAAGGGGGTCGCAGCTATTTGAACAAATTTGTACCCTGCCAGAGTATTATCCCACTCGCACCGAAGCCGAGATTTTACGCAGTTGCGCTAGAGAGATTGCCGAGATCACCCAAGCCACGGAACTGGTGGAGCTAGGTAGCGGTAGCTCAGTCAAGACCAGAATTTTATTGGATGCCTTGAGCGATCGCCCCCAACCCTTCTATTACTTGCCTAGCGATATTAGCGGTACAATCCTGGCTGAAAGCGCCTTGGCATTAGTGCAGGACTATCCCAACCTCAAACTAGATGGCTGGGTAGGTTCCTACGAGCAGGTATTGGCTCAACTGGGTAGAACTCTGAGCGATCGCCGCCTGATTTGCTTTTTGGGTAGCACTTTGGGCAATTTTGCTGACCACGAGCTAGATCTGTTTTTAACGCAAGTGGCAGGAGCCTTGCACCCAGGTGAATTTTTCCTGATCGGGATCGACCTGCAAAAATCTGCTCAGATGCTTGAACCCGCCTACAACGATGCTCAAGGAGTCACTGCCGCCTTCAATTTGAATATGCTATTGCACTTAAATCAGCGATTTGCAGGTGATTTTCAGCCAGATCAGTTCAGCCACTTGGCTTTTTATAACCTGGCAGCCGCCCAGATTGAAATGCATCTGCGGAGTTTGGTTGATCAAACTGTCACCCTGAAACTTAATGGTCAAGCCTATAGTTTTAATTTTATTGAGGGCGAAACGATTCAAACCGAGATTTCGCGCAAATTTGACCTTGATCACTTGGGGCAGCTTCTGGCAGAGAAGCACCTACCCATTCGCCAAATTTGGACAGATCCCCACAATTGGTTTGCGGTAGTCTTGACACAAGCTTCCAGAACCGTGGTTTGATATTTTTACAGCTTCTACCAGGGGGAACTATGGCAGCAAAAGTGTTGGATGGCCGCTATAAACTGATCAAGGCCTTGGGAGCAGGAGGTTTTGGGCGAACCTTCTTAGCTAAAGACATGCGCCGCCCAGGTAATCCTACCTGTGTAGTGAAGCAACTGAAACCAGCTAGCACCGATCCTGGCTTTATTCGTGAGGCTCGCCGCCTGTTTAATACGGAGGCTGAAACCCTAGAGAAGTTGGGTAGGCATGACCAAATTCCCCAACTCCTCGCTTATTTTGAAGAGGATCAGCAATTTTTTCTGGTGCAGGAATATATTGAGGGGCATTCTTTGCACAGTGAGTTAAAGAGTGAGCCTAAAGCGCCGCTGGGGTCGAGTGACTTACCTACCCAGCCACCTGACTTGCCGCCCTTGCCCCAAATCCCCCAAGATCAGCCTAACTCCGAAAAAACACCCAAGCGGGGTAAACAAATCCCTGAGGTGCAAGCGATCGCTAATTTGCGAGACATTTTGCAGGTCTTGGAATTTGTCCATAGCGAAGGGGTAATTCATCGCGACATTAAACCTGACAACTTGATTCGCCGCCGTCAAGATCAGAAATTGGTGCTGATTGATTTTGGCGCGGTGAAGGCGATGCAAGATGGTGCCCAATTAGAAACTGCTCCTGATGGTCAATCCCGCTTCACGGTAACGATTGGTACGCCTGGCTATATGGCAAGTGAACAGTGTGCGGGTCGGCCAAATTTTACTAGCGATCTGTATTCAGTGGGGATGGTGATGATCAAGTCGTTGACTGGCTTTGAGCCTACGGATTTGCCTACCGATCCTGCCACCGGGGAACTGATCTGGCGCGACCAGAGCAAGATTAGCAATGGCTTGGCGATGGTACTCACCCGCATGGTGCGGTATCACTACAAACAGCGCTATCAATCGGTGAAGGAAGTGCAGCAGGCACTCAACGCCTTTTTAATTGAACCAGAGGTTGAGCCACAGGCAGCGATCGCGGCTAAAACTAAAGCCAGTGCTAGAACTAATAGCAAAACAGTAGCTAAAAGCCAAACCCAGTCTAATGCTGGAGTAGAGTGGCTGATTGGCGGGATGTTATTAATCGTGATTGCGCTGGCCGCTTTTACCTTATGGGGGCGCAATCGGGAACCCCAGCAGGCAAGTAATGACGGGGAGAATTTATTGCAGGCGATGCGCGAGCTCAAAAATGCCAAAAATGCCAAAACTCAGCCTGCACCAGAATCGCCGAAGCCAGATTTACCTGAAACTCCTAAACCCCTGTATAAAAGTCTAACCCCTAGCCCCGATAATCCTTTTAAAGAAGCAGGTGAATTGCAGCCCAATCAGCCGATCTTTTTTACGTTCCCAGGCCGCACTGGCTTGAGGCTACAGGCAAACTTAAGCGCGATACAAGCAAAAATCTCGGTGCTAGATCAAAATCAGCAGCCAGTAGATGCCAATGCTAAGGGGGTGAGTAGTTGGTCAGGGGATTTGGCTGAACGGGTGTACCAGATCGAGTTGGTGGCTCCAGTAGCGGATGCTTTTCAGCTAAATCTGACCTTTGAGGATACTACCCAGCCGACTCGCACGATTGAAATTCGCTGAGATGATTCCCCATCAAGGTTTTCACTGGTTTGGTGGCACTGGACGGTTTTTTGAGGGCTGGTATTACCGAGTTTGCTTACCGACAATTAACCAAACTTTCGCCTTTATGTATGCGATCGACGATCCCCAGGGGGAGACTGCTGTTAGTGGTGGTTCGGTACAGGTGTTGGGCATTGATGATCAGCACCTCTGGCGCACCTTGCCTAATACTGAAGATTTTGCCGCCGATCGCGATTGCTTGAGCTTGAGTCATTGGGGACAGGGCAACCGCCAGAGGGAGGGCTATCAGGCGAGCGATCGCGCTAATCGCGGGCAGATTTTTGATCCTGTCAGCGCTAGAACTTGCCGTTGGCAATACCAGATCCAACCGATTTATCCCTGGGGGCGATCGACCATGGGGCCCCTTGCCTATTTACCAATTTTTGAACCAGGTTGGCAGATTTTGCTGGCCCATGGCTTAGCTACTGGGGTGATCTGCTGGGGTGATCAGGTGTATGAGTTTGAAAATGCGCCCGCCTACAGTGAAAAAAACTGGGGCAGATCCTTCCCAGAGCGGTGGTTTTGGCTACAGGCAAATAGCTTTGTCGGGCATCCTGGTCTGACTGTGACTGCCGCTGGGGGGATTCGGGCTTTTTTGGCTCAACCCAGTGCGGTGGCGATGGTTAGTGTAGGCGATCGCGGTAGGTTTTATAATTTTCTACCTGATCGGGCGCAAGTGAGTTGTGAAATTGCCCCTTGGGGTAGTTGGCAGATTACGGCTACCAACCCGATCGCTAGCCTGAAAATCACTGCCCATACTAACTTGCCAGGGACTTATATTATGGTGCCTACTGCCACTGGCTTAAAGCGTGACTGCCGCGATACTGGCCAAGGCTACCTAAAGCTAGAACTGCGCGATCGCTCTGGCAGAATACTGATCGAGGCTGAGGATCAGCTAGCTGGCTTAGAGGTGGGTGGCTCAGGCTGGGATCAAGCTTGGCAGTTCTGCTCGGCGATCGTCTGATTCTCTTGGGACTCACGCAAAGGTGATCTAAAACCTTGGCTTTAAAAACTGCAACAACTGCAACTGGAGAGTGATAAGCTCAGAATTAAGTATTAAGCAGGAAAACTATGGGGGAATCACGGCGGCGGCGGCAAGAATTGGGCGAAGCCTATGGTCAATCAGAACCAGTATTTAGTTGGCTACCTGGGTTGACCAAGCAAAAAGCTACCCAGTTTGTGCAGATTACCACTACTGGAGCTTGGATTGGGATTGGGGCGATGGTGGCTCTGTGGGTACTGGTGCGTTTAGTTGGCCCTGCCTTGCATTGGTGGCAACTAGCAGAATGAGTGTGCCCATACCTGAGCTAGAAAGCCTAGTTTTTTTGCCTTACCTCACCCCAGAAGGTGATGTTGATCCTAAGTGGGCGGGGAAGATTGGCGTGTACGGGATTTTTGATCAAGCGCAGGTTTTGCAGTATGTGGGATTTTCGCGGGATCTGGCCAGTAGTCTCAGACTACATTTGGTGCGGGTATGCGATCGCTGCGTGTGGCTAAAAGTATTTACCGTAGATAAGCCCAGTCGCAGTTTGCTAATCGAAATTCAAGCGGCTTGGTGGGGCAATCAGGCTTGTAGTGATCCAGACCTGTGGGAGCAGCCCCTTAACTGCTTGCCCTACATGAATGACCAGGAACGACAACAATTGGCAGAGGCTACTAGCGATCGCGAGCAGGATCAAGTGCGGAAAGATATTGCCCGCCGCCTTGAGCAGGAAATTATGGCTAAACTAGCAGCCAGGGGAGTCACCTTCAAACCTCGATTTGACCCGAAACGCAAAAATGCTGGCATTCTTGACCTTAAAACTTCTTAACCCATAGCTTAAATCCTATGACTCCTTGGCTAATTGCCGCTAGCTTAAATACCTGTTTAGCCGCGATCGCTTGGGTCTTACCCCGTAAAATCCTTACTAGCGCCGGCATTATCCATGCCTGGGGCTTAGGCATCTTGATCTGGGGCTGCTTGAGTTGGCAAGGTTATGGCGTGATTTTTGCCTACTTGATTTTGGGATCAGCCGTAACCAGGATCGGAAAATCTCGCAAGGAGGCGCAAGGAATTGCCGAGCAACGAGATGGGGCTAGGGGTCCCGAAAATCTTTGGGGTTCGGCCTTGACCGCCGCAATTTGCGCGATCGGGTTTCAGCTATCTCCTCATCCCCTGTGGCTGTTGGGCTATGTGGCGAGTCTGAGTACTAAGCTAGCCGATACGACTGCCAGTGAAATCGGTAAAGCCTACGGCAAGACTACTTTTTTGATTACCAGCTTTCAACCTGTAGCTCCAGGCACAGAAGGGGCAGTGAGCCTAGAAGGAACTCTAGCTGGCATAGGTGGAGCCGTGGTTTTGAGCGCGATCGGCGTAGGAGTGGGGTTAATTCAGGCTGATCTAAGCTGGGTTTGGTGCATTTTGGCGGCTCTGATTGCTACAAATATTGAAAGTGTAATCGGAGCTACCCTGCAAGCCCGTTGGCAATGGCTGACTAATGAGGTGGTGAATGGGATCAATACGACTCTGGGGGCAGCGATCGCTGTGGGATTAGCAATATGGCTAAAGGCTTAATTTGGCTGCTTTTATTACTGGTTTTGACTGGACTAACTGCCTTGGGCTGGCGGGAATACCAAAAAATTGCCGCCTATGGGCGTTGGGCAACGGCATTTGAGCGACACAAGTACGACATCTATGCGGTTTTGGGGCAGCAGGGTGACCAACTGACCTGGGGTAAGCCCTGGGGAGTAAAGCAAGGCGAACTACAAATTACCAATCTCCAGACAGTTAGCCTGGGCGAAATTTCTGAGATCACCCTAGAAGCCGCAGGTCAAATCGCGATCGCCCTCAAATCTAAAAATTCTGCCCAGATTTATAAAATTCCTTTTACGGATCTAGCGATCGCTACCAACTGGCTAGAGTATTTGGTTAAAGCCCATGGTACTTGACTAATTCCAACGGATGATCTTCGTAAACCCTGACTGTAAGTGGGGTGTGGGGCATAGCTCCACTTGAGGGCAGATCTCTCAAACTCCCTTTTGCCAACACTGCCAAAATCAGTCTTAGTTTATGCTGTGGGCTTGGAGATGTGAGGTAGTCCCCAGCCCAGTTTTTCCCGCAAGATCTGAAAAAATTCGCCTCGATTCAACCGAATAAATCTGGCATAGTAACGCGATCGCTCAACTTTGACATGATAATCGGGATAGACATAACAGCCGGCATTGCCATCTACCACTAAGACCAAGCGATGACGATTAGCTGGGGTGACAATCACAGGCACAGTATTTGTGAATACTAAAGCCCGCGAAGCCATGGAATGGGGACAGATCGGCACTAGCTGCATGGCGGGAATTCCAGGCTCGATCACTGGCCCACCCGCCGACAGACCGTAGGCCGTAGAACCCGTAGGTGTAGATAGGATCACCCCATCTGCAGCAATATCCACAGGTGAATGATCGCCAATTTTAATCTCAAAATGGCACATGCTGGTGAGGGGTTCACGGTGCAGTACCATCTCATTTAAACAGAGCGCCTCCCACAGCAATCCAGCAGGGGTAAAGACTTGAATCGTGAGCATGAATCTCTGCTCGACTATATATCTGCCCGCGATCGCTTGGGTGAGAGCCTCTTCCCAATGGGACAAATACAACTCAGTCAGAAACCCCATATGACCCGTATTTATGGTCAACACTGGCAGCCCGGCGGGAGCGACTTGACGAAAGGTAGACAGGACAGTGCCATCCCCCCCCAAGGCAATCACAAAATTCATATCCCGATCGAAACCCAAAGGTACTAAACTTTCAATCGCCGTGTGGCAGACCGGACTATCGGGCTTGGCATAGCCGAGAATGCCGCCCATCCCAGTCGTAGATACCACTTGGCAGCCCTGTTGTTCTAGCCAATGGGTAATTTGTTGGGTAGCAGCGATCGCCGAAGGTTTAGAATCGTTGAAAATAATGCCGACTTTAGGCACGTGCTTAGGAGATCAGGAGAAAGTGTGCCTATTCTAGCAACCTATGGCTGACCAGTGGCTAATGCAAATTGAAAAAATCGAAACGCGAGCTTACCGACTCAAGTTTAAGCGCCAGTTCAGCAACGCTAATTCCAGTTGGGGCGATCGCGCTGGGTATGTGATCAAAATAACTACAAACTCAGGCCTAGTAGGTCTGGGGGAGGCTGCCCCCTTGCCGGGTTGGAGTGGAGAAACCCTCACCCAAACCGCGATCGCCCTTGACCAAATGGCGGCTGCAGCCAGAATAGTCGCCTTGCCCGATTTGCAGGAGATTTTGCAATCTCATGTTCAGGTACCTGCTGCCTGCCACGGTATCGAACTTGCCTATTTAGATCTGCTAGCCCAAAGTCAACAACTGCCCCTGTATCAATGGCTCAATCCCCAGGCTCAGCCTAATGTGTGTATAAATGGCCTGCTAGTTTCAGATCAGGCAGCGATCGCCCAAGCGCAAACCCTAGTAGATCAAGGCTACACCACCCTCAAGCTTAAAATCGGTCGCCACTGGGAGCAAGACTTAGCTCTGATCCAGGCACTACGCACTCAATTAGGCTTTGAGATCAAACTCAGACTCGATCTCAACCAAGCCTGGAGCCTAGCACAAGCGATCGCCCGACTACCTGAGTTAGTACCTTGGCAAATTGAATACCTGGAGCAACCCCTAGCCGCTAGGGATCTGGTTGGCATGGCCAAACTGCATCAACTCAATCAAGTGGCGATCGCCGCAGATGAGTCCGTGCAGACCCTAGAGCAGTTGCAGGCTCTGATCAAATACCAAGCTGCCGACTTCGTGATTCTAAAGCCGATGGTTCTAGGAGGGATCTTAGCCAGCTACCGAGCAGCCCAAATAGCAACCCAAGCCGGAATTACACCGATTATCACCACTACTCTAGATGGAGCGATCGCCCGTACAGGTGCCATCCATTTAGCTGCTGCCCTGGGGGGATCTGCTCACGGTTTGGCAACTGGGCAGTGGTTAGCAGAGGATTTATTTTCACCGGTCGATCTCCTGTCAGAGACTAATCCGATCAGACTGGGCGATCAAGCAGGTTTAGGTTTGAGTTGGCAAAATATGAGAATACGAGTCTTATAGTAAGTCTCAATACAAGAATAATTATCTATATATAAGACAAACTTTATCACTGGTAGGACTTACGCAAATGTGATCTAAAACCCTGGTTCTAATTGGGATGTGGGGTTCTGCCCTCAAACTCCCTTTTTTCAACACTTTTCCAATCAATAGGCGTAAGTCCTAACTCTGGTCGAAATGCTGACGCAATAGTTTTAACTCCTGGAGAATCTCCTGCAATAGCTGATTAGTCAGGGTGCTGGCTGGTTCCTGCACTTGAATAGTTACCTGTTGAACCTTGAGCACATCCCTAGCAAACCGAGACACCTCATTGGGATGAAACATAATTGGTTCACTCGGGTGCTGGCGCAGTTCAGGATTAAGCCGTTTAGGGTCAAAGGGGAGGTTGAACTCAGTAGGACTGGTGTTGGCGTAGCGATAGATCGATGCCCTAGATTTATGCAGGATTTTCTGGACTGCTTCTATGTCCATCAAATTAGATTGATATTCTGTCATTAGTAAGACTTATAAGGTTAAACCTAGACCAATTATAAGTCTTAAAGTCTCAAAATTGACAAAGATTTAAATATTGACTAGGACTTACGCAAACGTGACTTAAAACCTCAGATTTGATTGGGGTGTGGGGCTCTGCCCTCAAACTCCCTTTCTATAGCACTTCCTAAATCAGACTGCGTAAGTCCTGATTGACAAAAAGGGTCGCAGGACGCAGCCCTGCCATAGGCAAAAATAGCTCCCCACAGTCCTAAGACCAGGAGAGTAGACAGGCAAAATAAACCCTGAAATGTTGGAGATTATAACTAGCTAGCGACCACCCACAGTGATGTGGTCTACCTTGACATGGGGCTGGCCCACTGTGACATAGATGCTGCCACTCACCGAACCACAGAAACCCGCAGCTAGCTCTAGATCATTGGCACACATGGAAATATTTTGCATAATTTCCTTGGCTTCACCAATCAAAATCGCGCCCTTGAGCGGCTTAGTGATTTGGCCATTTTCAATCAGGTAGGCTTCTTCTACGCTGAAATTAAACTGCCCAGTTACACCCACACTACCGCCGCCCATGCGTTTGCAGTAAATGCCGCGATCAATGGAAGCGAATAGATCCTCAGGGGCATACTCACCCGCACCAATGTAGGTGTTACGCATGCGACTAGCTGCTGCCCTAGCATAGCTTTGTCGCCGCCCACTACCAGTTCGAGGCTGACCAGTACGCATTTCTCCAGTGCGATCGCTAATAAAATTCTTTAAAATGCCATTCTCAATCAGTAGAGTTCGCTGGACTGGCATACCTTCATCATCCATATCTAAGCTGCCAAACGCTTCAGCAGTCAGGCCTTCATCCCAAGCAGTGAGATTCTCATGGGCAATTTTTTCACCCTTGCGATCAAGAAATGGCGTGGTTTTAGACTCAATCTGAGTAGTTTCCAACAAATGACCACAGGCTTCATGAAAAATCACGCCCCCAAACCGATTTGCCATCACAATTGGATAATTCCCAGATTCAATAAAATCGGCATAGAGCATCTTGCCTGCGGCTTCGGCAATCTCCTGCACATCATTTTGGTAACTCCAACTGCGTAAGAAATCTGGATTGCTGGTATCACCATTGCGCTTGCTAATAGAAGAGCGATGGCTACCATCGGCACAGAGCAAGCTTGAACCAACCGACTGGGTAAGACGGAGATCCCGCGCAAAAGTGCCATCACTAGCCGCGACTAATACCTCCTGCCAATCCCGAAAATAACTGGAGCGACAGGACTGCAAATGGCTAGCCTGGTGCTTGAACTCAGCGGTCGCTTGCAGCAAAATCTCACCGATTTCAGCGATCGAACTACAATTGCCCAACCAAGCTAGTTTTGAGCCAGTGCCGTAGTCTCGCAGAGGTTCTAGGTTAATGCCAGGCACAAAACTCCGACCATGGATCAGGTTTAAGCCCAAAATCCCTAGGGCTTTTTCGAGGGCGGCTTTGAGTCCAGTAAAAGACAAATCATTGGTACTAACGTAACAGTCTACTTGGTTGCGAAATACGCGAATGCCAGCCCCAGTAGAGAACCTGGGCGAAACGCTGGTAATTTGGTCTTCTTCTGCCAGACAGCTAATGTAGTTATTCCGTTCTAAAAAAAACTCCACTAGATCCGCTCCGCTGGCACGCCCTAAACCTAGCAGAATACTCAGGGGATCGCGCCAACCCTGGTCAAAGCTGGTACTTGCCATTTGATAGGTGATGGCATCTAGTTCTTTAGCAAGCTGAAGTTGGGGAAAATGCATAGAAGGATGTTGAGGTAAAGCGGTACATAGATTTTAACAAAATTTAGGAAATGTTCTAAAAAGGGAGTCTGAGGGATTGACCTTCCAGTATTGTAGTAAGAGTGACCCCCACAGTGTTACTGTGAGGTTCTAAGCCTGAAATAAATACTAGACAAGGTTTTTAGATCAAACTATTTTTTGTCTACCACTTGTCTACCAGTATTGAGTTTCCCTATCAAGAGTGATTTGATCTAAACTCACAAAAGGCATAGTTCTTGCCAAATCTGCAAATCTTGATCGATCCATACCAGGCTCGCCTGGGTAACTTGCCCTTGCTTAAGTTCGGCGATCGCAAAGTGATGAATGGCTTTGCCCTGCTCAAAAAAGATGCGCGGTACGCTGGCAGCGTTGAAATAGATCGTCTGACTTACCTGGACTAGAGCAGTCCGAATCTTGCCGTTGGAGCGCAGGCGGTGGTGCATATGCCCAAAAGTCACCAGGGGAATATTTTTATGGGTGTGAGCGATCGCGGTGGCTAAATCTGGATCACCATAATCTCCTGCCATCG